>CAYROB010000034.1:0-7316 GCA_964425775.1 uncultured Carnobacteriaceae bacterium | reverse complement strand
GGGAATGATTAAGAATGCAGAGTTACCCACACCGAATACAGATTATCCTTCGTTCTATCGTAATTTTTATGAAGTGGTTCGTGAAGATGCAGAACCGATTGTAAAAAATGAAGAAGTACGTGCAGTGATGCAGTTGATTGATCAAGTGTTTTCACTAGCGAATGCATAATTCTTTGAACAACCACATCAAAATAAAAAGCGACCAGGATTTTAATCCTAGTCGCTTTGTTTATTTTCTATTCTGGATAGACTCTTGGCCCATTTAATTCGTGTGGGACATAGTATTTTTCAAGATTTTCAAGGTCTTCTTGATCCAGTTTGATGTCAAAGGCTCCCATGAAATCATCCAGGTATTTTTCCTTTGTAATCCCAACGATAGGTGAGTGTACGCCTTTTTCCCATAGCCAAGCAATCGCTATTTGTGCGCGAGTGGCCTTGTGTTTCTCAGCAACGGCTCCAACCTGGTCCACTACTTTTTGATCCATTTCCATGGTTGTGTCATATTTCTTTTTAGCGGATTGATCCGATTCGGCGCGGTCCGTATTGGCATCCCAATCACGAGCTAAGCGACCAGCGGCTAACGGACTGTAAGGAACTAAGGCAACACCCGAATCTTTACAAAAGGGAATCATTTCCCGCTCATCTTCCCGATAAATTAAGTTGTAATGATTTTGCATGGCGACAAATTTCGTCCAGCCATTTTTCTCAGCAACATACTGTGCTTTTTGAAATTGCCAAGTATACATACTCGAAGCACCGATATAATGCACTTTTCCAGATCGAACTAAATCATCTAAAACTTGCATCGTTTCTTCAATGGGGGTCTCGTAATCCCAATGATGAATGTATAATAAGTCAATATAATCTGTGCCTAAACGCCCGAGACTAGCATTCACTTGACTGATGATATGCTTTCTTGAGAGACCACGACCATTTGGGCCCTCGTGCATTCTGCCTTCAACCTTTGTTGCGATGACTATTTCATCACGATTAGCATAGTCTTTAAGGGCGCGGCCAATATATTCTTCACTTACACCTAAACTGTAAATATTCGCTGTGTCGAAAAAGTTAATCCCTAAATCTAATGCTTTTTTGATAATTATCCTTGATTCTTCTTCATTCAATAACCAGTCGTGCATCCAAATAGCTGGATCACCAAAACTCATACCACCTAAACAAATTTTTGACACATCTAAACCCGTATTACCTAATTTGACATATTCCATAAATGACTTCCTTCCACTTTGTGCTCATTAATTGAATCATTGGGCAAAGTATAGCAAAATTCCAAAGCATCTCACTGTGAAATGCTTGGTTTTATAGGAATAGCTAGCATATGGCTAAACAATTAATAAATAGCAGATAATTAAATCAGGTAAATAAGTTAAGTCAAATCCAGTTTTTTGATAAAGCTGATCGATGCGATAAGATAAGGTATTTCGATGAAGGTATAGCACATTTGCAGTTTGGGAAAGATTCCCATCGTTTTTAAACAGAGTGTAAATGAGCTGCTGAATCTCTTTGTCTTCATATAGATGGTTTAGTAAAGTTGGTAATTGCACCGTACCCTTTTTAAACTCAGAACCAACGTTGTGAATGAGTAAATCACTTAGCGTTGTAATGCCATCAATTTGATGGTTATCTATAAAACTTAGAAAGATATTTTTCTCATGTTCAAAAATCTCTTGTGTCTGAGGATTAACATTAACTATTTGACCAATCATACCCAGTGTTAAGAGGTTGAAATCTTGATCTAAGGATTGAATGACTTCTGAGAAACTCTTTAGTAAGTTTTTCTTTAAATCATTTGCATCAAAAACAGCGACAATTAAATCAGAGTTGATCGCAATGACATCGATTATCTCAATGAATGAATCCATGAGCGTTTTTTTCCAGATGGTAAAACTGGTTTCTTCTAAATGGTTAGTTTGCAGATAAACTAGTCGGATTTTTTTAATAGTTAGTAATTCATCAACCACTCCATCAAATAATAATTTTTCAAAAGGACCTTTTCGATCCGTTTCAAGCTGATTTTTCTGTGTTAATAAGTTTAAAAGATCAATTTCGCTGGAATTTAATGAATCCATTGAAATATAAAGTTTGTCTGTATCTACCTCAACTAAATAATAACTTTCATTATTTTTGAACTCATTATTTGGAGGGTTTAATATGCTGTCAGGGTATATAGTTGATAAGTTATGGATCATTCCATCACTGTCCTTTTTTAAAAAATATTTCTTTGTACTGAATGAATCAGGATGTAGCAAATTATAGCTATTGTCTAGCCAGAATGCAACTTCACGAAAAAACTAGTGCACTTTGTCAATAGAAAAAGTAACCGCTTTCAAATACAATGTTTTTAAGATAAAAATATAGATAAGGACTGGTGTAGAAATGACAGAAATAGCTTTAGATAGTGTATATAAAAGATATGATGGCATGGCAGAAGGCGAATTTGCAGTAACTGACTTTACGGTGGATATTGAAGATGGAGAGTTTATCGTAATCGTTGGACCGTCTGGGTGTGGAAAGTCAACAGCCTTGAGAATGATTGCTGGTCTAGAAGAGATTAGTGATGGTGGCCTTTATATTGATGGCGAATTAATGAACGATGTTGCACCAAAAGATCGTGGGATTGCTATGGTATTCCAAAACTATGCGCTCTATCCTCATATGACTGTTTATGATAATATGGCATTTGGTCTGAAATTAAGAAAGTATGACAATGAAGAGATTGATCGCAGAGTTCGTGAAGCTTCGACAATGCTTGGTTTAGAGCCACTATTAGAGAGAAAACCAGCAGCATTATCTGGTGGACAAAGACAGCGTGTTGCTTTAGGACGTGCAGTTGTACGAGATGCCCGAGTCTTCTTAATGGATGAGCCTTTATCTAACTTAGATGCTAAGTTACGTGTACAAATGCGTAAAGAGATTGCCGAGTTACACCAGCGCTTAGGAACAAACACAATCTATGTTACTCACGACCAAACAGAGGCAATGACAATGGCGGACCGTATTATTATTATGAATCACGGAATTATTCAGCAAGTTGGTTCTCCAAATGAAGTATATGACTCACCAGTAAATGTTTTTGTTGGAAGCTTTATCGGTTCACCGGCAATGAACTTCTTTGATGTCAAATTACAAGATGGAAGAATTACAAATCAATTCGGCCTGGATATACCTGTTAACGTAGCAGATTTGAAAAAATTAGAAGCAGCAGGATACAATGGGAAAGAATTAATCTTTGGAATTCGTCCAGAAGATATTCATGATGAGCAAATAGCGATGGATGCATATGGTGAAGCAAAAATTACTGCCGATATTGTTGTTTCGGAGATGCTAGGAGCAGAAACAATCCTCTATTCTAAGATTGGTGAGACAGAGTTTGTTGCACGAGTAGATACACGTGGTGACTACAGACCGGGAACTGAAATCGAATTGGCTGTTAATATGACCAAAGGGCACTACTTTGACAAAGAGACAGAAGAAAGTATTTTACTAAGGTAGCTTATACGATGTCATGAAAAAAGCATTGGAAATTAATGAAGGAATTGTAGCAGGTTCAGTCAGAAATCCATTACCAAAAGTAACAGAGGCAGATACTGAAGCAATTAAAGAAGTTGCAACATTAATCAAGCAAGCAGAAGAAAAGTATATAGAATAATATGAAGTTTAGCCGCTCTGTAGATACTCTATTACAGGGCGGTTATCTTTATATAGTCATAATAAAAGTGAGGCGATCAAATGATTTTAATAATAGATATTGTTGGAACAACAATAAAATATGGTGTGATTGATCCTAAAACGGAAGATTACCAAGTGCTCGGTGAGTTAGCTACAGGAACGAGTAAAAAGGACTTTCGAATGGAGGATCGTCTGGAAAAAGTTGTCAATGCTGTTGCAAAGGATTATGAAATCAAAGGAATTGCTATTTCAACTGCGGGTGTTGTCGACGCAGATAAGGGTAAAATAGTTTATGCGAATAAAAACATACCGAATTACAAAGGGACACATTTAAAAGAAATACTAGAAGCGAAGTATAAGGTGCCGGTAACAGTGGAAAATGATGTGAACGCAGCCTTACTAGGCGAACTAAATTATGGTGACTTGCAAGGAGTCCATAGTGCATTAATGTTGACTATTGGTACAGGTGTAGGTGGAGCATTGTATTTAAATGAGGGTATCTATCACGGATTTACACATAGTGGTGGGGAAATTGGCTATGCCCTGATGAATGGCAAAAATATTGAAGAAACAGCTTCAGCCCGTGCATTGGTCGAAAGAGTTTCACAGCAAGTAGATGAAGCCGATGTAGATGGGCGTTGGATTTTTGAGCAGGCAATTGAGCATAAAAATCCGATAGCTATTAAAGAGATTGACTTTATGATTTCTGAAGTCATGCATTTAGTCAGTAATTATGTGGCGCTAATTAATCCAGAGGTTGTCATATTTGGTGGAGGAATTATGGAGCAAGTTGATTATCTAAAACCGCGAATGGTTAAAAAGTTTCAAGAAATCAATGCGAATCAATTAGTCGTAGACAATACAAAGATTGAATTTGCTTCGTTAGGAAACCGAGCTGGGATGCTAGGAGCATATGCTCACTTTAAAAAAATGACGTAGAAAAACTAATTGCGTATAAAGAGATTAAAAAAGCTGAAGCCTGCAAAATTCAGCTTTTTTAGGTTCTTTCTTTCAATTAAAGCAGCATGGAGAATTAGCGTATTTTTTGGCTAGAAAATGTGTTAAAATGAATAAAAAGAATTGAGCTCAATTTGCTTTATTAAAAGGAGACATGATATGAAAATCTTTATTATATATGGTGGTAAAAGTGCTGAGCACGATATCTCGGTAATTTCTGCTTACCACATTATGCAGGAAATCTATTATGAGTATTATCAAGTTCAACCGATCTATGTAACAGCGGATGGTGAATGGATGAAAGGGAATCTAATTGAAAGTAAAAGAGATATTCCAGAATTAACGGAATTAAGAAGTACTGCTGAGATTCCATTTGACTTTCAGGAGTTAAAGGAAGAAAACTCAGTTGCATTCCCTGTCCTCCATGGTCCAAACGGAGAGGATGGGACAGTTCAAGGGCTATTTGAAGTGCTAAATATTCCCTATGTCGGGGCTGGTGTTTTAGCGAGTTCAGCGGGAATGGACAAAATTGTCAGCAAGACACTTTTCAAAGAAGCAGGCATTCCAATTGTTCCTTATGAAGTGGTTATTCCTTCAGATTGGCAAGTTGAACAAGAAGAAGTACTTAGAAGAATTACAGAAAAACTACCTTACCCTATCTACGTAAAACCAGCGAATTTAGGTTCGAGCGTAGGGATTTCTGAGGTAAACAATGAAGAAGAGTTAATCGCAGCGATTGAATTGGCATTTAGCTATGATCATCGTGTCTTGATTGAAGAGGGAATTACGGGAACAGAAGTAGAAGTAGCAATTCTGGGGAATGAAGACGTCCACACATCTGTTGTAGGTGCCTTGATTAAGGATGTTCAGTTTTATGATTATGAATCAAAATATATTGATACAACAGTGGAATTAGAGATTCCCGCTGACCTACCGAAGGATATTTCAAACACATTGCGGAACTATGCAGCAAAAGCATTTATGGCGATTGATGGAAGTGGACTCTCACGCGTTGATTTTTTTGTGACTGAAGATTACCAAATTTATGTGAATGAGATCAATACTTTCCCGGGCTTTACACCGCTTAGCATGTACCCTAAATTATGGAAGGAAACAGGCTTAGCATATGGTGATTTGATTGAAGAATTAATTCAATTGGCTGTTCAGCGACATGAAGTTCGAAATGAACGATACGGAAAAGAAAGATAGTTTAGAAAAGGAAAAGGAGTTGATTGGTATTCCTAGTTGGAGTCTATTTGATATTATAGAAGCAGTCGATGGAAAATTAGAGAACCCACCCGAAGCAGAGCTGTTTGTAACGGGAGTTCATCATGATTCAAGAATGATGGAAGCTGGATCATTATTTGTTCCGATCATTGCGGAGCGAAATGGACATGATTTTGTGGAAAGTGCATTTGAGGCAGGCGCGGTTGCTTCATTTTGGAGTGAAGAATTAAGGGATGCACCGAAGGACATCCCACTAATTGTAGTGGAAGACACATTAGAAGCTTTGAAAGAATTTGCGCGCTGGTATTTAGAAAAGATACAACCAAAAGTAGTGGGTATTACTGGAAGTAATGGGAAAACAACAACTAAAGACATGACTGCTAAAGTTTTAGAAGCAAAGTATGCGACCCATAAAACAGCAGGAAACTTTAATAATGAAATAGGTTTACCTTTAACGATTCTGACAATGCCTGATACAACAGAGATTATTGTATTAGAAATGGGAACAGATCAACCGGGTGGTATTTCGATGCTATCAGAACTAGCGACACCAGATGTCGCAGTAGTCACAATGATTGGTGAGTCGCATATTGAAGCCTTTGGAACGCGTGAGAATCTAGCAACAGAGAAAGTATCAATTTGTTCTGGACTCAAGCCAGATGGATTATTTATTTATCCAGCAAACGAGCGACTAATTAGTAAACACTTGAGTAAAGGGCTACGGACAAAAAGTTTTGCGTTAGATGAAGAAGCAGATATTTTTGCGTTTGATATTCAAGAAGAGATAGAAAGTACACATTTCACTGTACAAACTTCAGAAACAGATGCTAAAATGAGCATGATGGTTCCTGTTCCGGGAAGCTACAATGTGAATAATGCTTTGATGGCTATCTTAGTAGGTTTAGAGTTTGGTGTATCTTTAGAAGAGGCCAAGCAGCAGTTGGCTAATTTACAATTAACGAAGAACCGCTTGGAATGGATTGATGGAATAAATGGAATCAAGATTTTAAATGATGCGTATAATGCGAGTCCAAGCTCAATGCAAGCAGTGCTAAACTATTTCCAAACGATAGTAACAAAAAAAGATCGAGTGATCGTTTTAGGGGATATTCTTGAGTTAGGAGAATTAGCGCAATCCTTACACGAAGGAATAGCGGATGCAATTGATTTAGAAGCGAATCAGTTCATCTTTCTCTACGGAGAAAACATGAAATATCTCTATGATAAGCTAAAAAAAGAAACGAATAAAGAGCATTTGTATCACTTTAGTGGGGATAAAAAGGAGCTAATCCAAGCAATAAAGAGTAAAGTAAGAACAGAGTCACTTGTCTTATTTAAATCAAGTAATGGGACAGACTTACTTTCAGTTGTAGAAAGACTGAAGCCAGAGAAGAACTGAGGAATAGTTGAATGATTCATGGAATTGGTATTGATATTGTTGAACT
>CAYROB010000033.1:0-9336 GCA_964425775.1 uncultured Carnobacteriaceae bacterium | reverse complement strand
ATTTGCAGAAGCAATACCACCACTACCTCCACCAATTACTAAATAATCAAAATGCTTTGTCATAAATTGCTTCACTCCTCTTATATAAGTTGTATTAGCTACTTCATCTTTTAATTTAGCAACGTAATTATAGCCATTCTTTTTAGTGATGTACATTATTCCGATTTCCAGGACTTAAAAAGCCCTCCAACTAAATAAGTGAGAGAGCTCCTAAAAAATACTGATTTAATTGTGTTGCGCTAAATCTTTCATGAAGTTCGCTAACATGGGTTCAAAATATAAACCATATATTTTTTCACGGTTTAAGTCGACTGTATCCTGTAACACTTCCTCTGTCAGCTTAGATGCATGAATAATCGAGTCTTCAATCGATAAACCTTTCATAAAGAAAGATAAAATTAAACTAAAGACCAAATCACCCGTTCCAAAAAAGTGCCCAGCAAAATATTTATGCAAGACTTTTCCACTATTTCCTTGTTCATCATAGTAGAAAAAGCCTATTCTTTCCGTTCCATCGGCTTGTGTTTCTTGGATTCCACTAATGATAGTATTTTTCGCACCAAGCTGATTTACTTTTTGTGCAAGTTCTTTCAACTCTTCTAGATCCCTTGGTTCTTTGTACGGATGCCCCGTTAATAAGCAGGCTTCGGTAATATTTGGCAAGACCAAGTCAGCTTTTTCAATTAATTCACCGATACGCCCAGGCACATCTGGGTTAAAGCCAGGATAAATGGCGCCGTGATCTCCCATCGTTGGGTCTACAAACAACTTAACTGCAGGGTCTTCTTCTTTTTTCTTTAAATAATAATCCTTAAAATTCGTAATCTGATCAATTTCAGCAAAGAAACCCGTTGCATAAGCAGTAAACTTGAAGCCTAAATGATTCCAGTGATCTAAATAATCAGTGTATATTTCATTTGTAGAAAGAATCGAAACTTCCCCATCCGCATCAATGTTTGTTGATAATAATAACGTTGGTAAGATCGCTGGCTCCAGTGCTGCAGCAGAAAGAATTGGAAATACGACATTCCCAGCAACTTTTCCCGCGCCCGCAATATCATTAACAATTAATATTTTTTCATTTTTCAAAGTTTTTAACCCCAATCTATGTGAAAATCTCCTATTCATTTTACTGAATATCTGATACCATTAAAAGCATCAGATTCTTCAATTTCAAAGGTACCAGATTTCTTAAAGGAGTTTTCATATGCTATTACCAATTAATGCTGATTCAAAGACTGCTTTATACATTCAACTTTACCAAATCCTTAAAACAAAAATTCAACAGCAAGAGTTTGCAATGAATGAAAAGTTACCGAGTAAAAGGAGCTTAGCTCAAACAAATAATATCAGTGAAAATACGGTCACGAGTGCTTACGAACAATTATTAGTGGAGGGTTATATTTATTCAATTGAACGCAAGGGGTACTATGTCTCAAACATTGAGTTTCACACACCCCTCATTCATCCAATAAATGCTTTAGAATATCCGATGAGCGATGTTCCATCATCCGGCCAGAAAAAATTTACTTATAACTTTACCCGCTCAAATCCTGATCAAACTATTTTTCCTTTTACTGTTTTTTCAAAACTGTATCGCCAATTGCTACAGGAAGGGGATAAAAAATTAATTTGTGAAACCAGTGGCCAAGGCTTATATCCACTGAGGGTCCAACTGCAACAGTACTTAGCAATTTCTCGCGGTGTCCCCTGCACACCAGAACAAATTATCTTAGGACCGAGTACGGAGTTTTTATTAGCCATTTTGTTTCAACTGCTAGGCGATGAATTAATCGTGGGTGTAGAAGACCCTGGGTACCTAGGCTTTCAACAGTTGTTGAATCGACTTGAAATTCCCTTCGCTCCAATCGCAGTTAATAACGAGGGCTTAAGTGTAGATGACCTAATCGACTCTTCTGTCAATTTAATGTTTGCAACATCGAACCACCAATTTCCAACAGGGAATATTATGCCACTTAAGCAACGTCAAGCTTTACTTCATTGGGCAAATCAAACCGATGACCGCTACATTATTGAAAATGATTACGATAGTGAATTTAAATATTCGGGTATTCCGATTCCTTCTCTAAAATATTTAGACCAAAATAATCGAGTAATTCATATTGGGAGTTTTACGCGGGTTCTTTCGCCGGGTATTCGTTTAAGTTATATGGTGCTCCCCAATAATCTAATCAAAAAATACAAAGAAGCTTTTTCGACTGCCTCATCCGCTTTAAGTACCTTTGAACAATGGATCATTCATGATTTTATAGAAGGTGGACACTTCTCCACGCACTTAAATCGTTCCCGCACTTTTTATAAAAAGAAGCGCGATCAGATGATTCAAGCCATCCATAAAAATGACCCCGATGCGCAAGTATTTGGTGAAAAAGCTGGTTTACATCTATTAGTCCAACCTTCAGTTGATTTTGATGGCTCCACCTTCAAAAAAATGGCTGAGAAAAAAGAGATAAAACTCAATTTACTGAGTGATTATTCGTTCCAAAAAAAGAAAGTTGAAGGTCAAACGATTTTCCTCAGCTTTTCAAGTATTCCTGAGAGCGATATCGATAAAATAATCAACCTTATTTTTGAAATGATTCGGTTAGCAGCTAAAAAATGATATGATAATAACGGTTAAATGAAATTTTACAGATTCGAGGAGGAACACAATGAAAATTGCAATTATAGGTGGAGGAATTTCAGGCGGAAGTACCCTGAAAGCAATTCTTGACCATCCACACTTAAAAAAAGAAGATCAGATCCATGTGTTTGAACCAAGAGAAGCATTGGGTGTTGGCCTTCCTTACAGCCCCGATGATGAGTCGGTCATGTTAAATATTAGTCCAGACGCTTTAAGTGTTGTTGAAAGTAACCCTTTGGACTTCACTGAATGGTTGAACGAAAATTATGAGGAGCCGACAAACTTCGAAAATTTAGTCTCGCGACCACAATACGGGAAATATTTAGCAGAACGCTTTGCCCCTTATGCCAACCATCAGCAAGTGACACATTTTCAAACAACCATTGAAGATGTTCAAGTGTTGGATGCGAAAACTAAAGAGGTAATAACTGAGAGTAAGAACGGAAAATATGTTTATCGTCTAAAACAACAAGGTGACTGGCAAGATACTATTTATGATGCAGTCTTTCTAGCAATCGGTCACCCGGAATATGCTGATTACTATAATTTAAAGGGTACTACAAACTATCTATCAAACCCTTATCCTATGAAAGAAAAACTAGCAAATTTATCCGGTAATGAACGAATTGGAATTATTGGAAGTGGTGCCACTGGTGTCGACTTAATGCGTTTCTTCACGACCAATTACAACTTAAAGCATCCGCTTACCTATTATGTACAAGACCAAGGCTTTAACTTCGCAGATATTCCGTATGAAAAAGAAGAGTTCCCTTTTACTTTCTCAATGGATTGGATTAACGAAAACAGAGCACAAAATAATGGAATCATTCCCTTTGCTTTAATACTTGAAACCTTTATTAATGACATTAAAGCTGGTGGTGTGGATGTCGCAGAAGTGTACAAGCGCTATAAAAAAGGAGACTTGCCTACGATTCGTCGGGCCGTAGAATCAAAAGATCAAGAGCTCGCTCTGATTCATGCCTACAATAGTAAGCTAGTTCAATTCTTGCCACATTTATATAACAGTCTAAGTGGACCAGATAAAGAATTCTACTTGGCAAACTACCATCGTAAATTAATATTCTTTAAAGCACGCGTACCTTATGAAACCTTTAAATGGTTATTTGAATTAGTTGATGCCGAAAAATTACGTATGGTTTATGGCTTAACTGAAATTCAGCCGCAAGCAGATGGGAGTTTTATTGCCCTCGCCGATAAAGAGGAAGTGGTCGACCTTTTTGTAAATGCGACCGGCTTCGATAGCAGACTTTCAGTTGCCAGCAAAACTATGCCGCTGATCCACAATCTATTCCAAAAAAACATTATCCTCCCGCACATTAATGGACAGTTTGTTTTAGTGGATTGGCCTCAAGCACAAATTATTAATCAACAGTTTGGTTTGATGAATAACTTATTCTTCTTTGGTTTATTAATGGGTGGAACCCAACATGAGAATAACGATGCGCAATTGACCTATCAATTAGCGACACGCTCAGCCCGCTGGTTTATGGATCAACGTCACGACTAATGTTCAATAGAAGATAAAAGACTCACTCCCCGATAAAATGGAAGTGAGTCTTTTTAACTTTAATTATTAAATGATGTGATTACTTCTCTAGTTCAGCACTTAATTCAATAATACGGTCCACTGACTCTTCTAAGTAGTCAATTGTATCAAGTAGTGCCTGATCGGTTTCAACGTCCACTCCCGCAACTTTTGTCGCTTCTAGTGGCGCTTCTTGACCACCCATGCGTAAGAAATCTAACCAATCTTCAACATTCGTCTCGCCACTCTTAATCTTTAAGAAAGCCTGTGTTGCGATGGTTAAACCTGCTGAATAAGTATATGGATATAGTCCCATATAATAGTGCGGTTGACGCATCCATGTTAATTCAGCACCTTCTTCTAACTCAACAGCATCGCCCCAGAATTCCTCTAAGACTTCGCGTTTTAATGTCGAGAGTACTTCAGCATCAAAGCTCTTGCCTGCATCAATTAGGCGGTAAACTTCACGCTGGTAAGCTGCCTCCAATAAATGGGTAACAAAGTTATGGAAATAGGTTTTTGAAAGCATCATCGATAAAATTGAACGCTCTGTTCTTGGGTCATCCGATTCTTCTTTCAAGTAATCTGTTAGCAATAATTCATGGAAAGTTGAAGGTGCTTCAATTAAATACAATGAAGGTCTTGCACCTGTCAATGAATTGTTTTCGTAGGCCAAGATACCTTGTCCCGCATGACCTAGCTCATGAAACAGTGTATACGCATCATCCAACAAACCAGAGAAAGAGATTAAAATATATGGTTGTTTTTGATAGGTTGTTGAACAAAATGCCCCTGAGCGTTTTCCAATATTGCGTGCAAAGTCTGTCCAACGTTCATCATAAGAACGCATCATCATTTCAACATACTCTTCACCCATTGGCGCCAAAGCTCCTTGGACTAAATCTTTTGTCTCTTCAACCGTCACATTTTGTTTGAAATCTGGATCAACATCAATCTTCAAGTCGGCATAAGTAATTTTATCTAAGCCATTTTGCTCTTTTAAATGCGTCATATATTTACGCATGACCGGCGCAAACTTTTCCATAATGACGTCAATTTGACGATTATACATATCACGCGTTACTTCTTGACTCTCTAAGAGATAATCAATAACCGACTCATAGCCACGCATTGTCGCGATTGTTTTTTCTTTTGCGACCTGATTATAGTAAGCAGTCGCAATCGTATTTTTATATTGGCCAAGCACTTCGTTGAATTTATCATATGAAGCACGACGGATTTTTGGATCCGGATGATACATGTAAAATTCTTCATATAACACAAAGCTTAGTTCATATTCTTTCCCATCAACTTCAAATGTACCAAAGTCAGGATCGTTTGAACGAGCTTGTTCATAAATTTCTTGGAAAGAGTTCAATACAGGACTAAGTAACTCAAGTGCTTCTTCTACTTCAGGTGCTAAGGCAGCTTTTTTACTTTTCTTAGTCTTGCGTACCCATGCTTTAAATGCCGGTTCTAATTCTGCAACCTGATCAAGTTCAGCTTCTGATAAATGCAAAACTTCTGAATCAAAGAAACTCAACTTGGCACTTTCTTCTGAAATAATGCCAGCTATTCTTCTTAACTTCGCTGCAGCTGCCCCATCGGTAATATCTGTATTAACTGGCAAGTGGGCATACTGGCGTAAGTAGCTCGCTTTAGCAATTACTTTCTCATACGTATGTAAGGCTTCGACAACACCCTCGGCATCCTCTAAATTCCCTTTATACTTTGCAACAAAAGCATCTACTTCTTTTAAGAATTCTTCTAATGTTTGTTCAAATTCCGCTTCTGATGCAAAAATCCCTGTTAAGTCCCATGTTAAACTTTCTTCAACTTCAGAACGTTTTTGTAGTTTTTCAGCCACTTTCATCTTCTCCTTCTTACTCATCATATTTTAATATTTGCCCTTCATCTTACCATATAAAAATAATGAATAAAAGAAAACTATCAATGAGTTAATCCGTCCATCACTAATAGTTTCTATTTTATGCTATTCCATTTTTTCATAAGGCATAAAATCACCTGTTAAATAATCACGCATCAAAATCTCTTCAGTTTCAAGAATATATCGATAAACTCCCTCGAGCGTTGCATGCACTGCTTCTTCTTGGATTTCTCTTACTTCGATTTGAACAAAGTCTAAGGAATCTGTTTCTGCAAAATAATAACTGTGTGCATCCTTTTCTAAGTGAGTTTCAAAAAACAATTGATTTAATGCACGTTCTCTATTCTGCACTTGTAATTCATCGACAGCTATTTCTACCGCATCTTCCACTTCCGTTGACTCTTCTACTTGTTCCGCCGGAGTTTCAGTTGCTGTCTCCTCAGTTTCACTAGCTTCTTCCGGTTCTATGGTAGCTGCTTCTTCACTTTCAATTAGTTCAATCTCTTCTTCAGCCTGATCAGGCATTACTTCCATAGTCTCTACCCCACAAGCTGCTAGTACTATGGATGCAATTGAAGTCATTAAAAATCTGGGCATTTTGCCGGACATTTAAAGACCACCTTTCTCTACAATAGTGTTTTTTAATTCTGGTGATAACTCGCATAAACTTCGCGCTTAGGAATTTCTCGTTCTTTAGCCACTTCTTTAATCGCATCTTTGCTCGACATGCGCTCAAAGGTCATTTTATATTCTACGTGCTCTAGTAATGACCAATCTTCCCAATAAATTTCTTCTGTGACTTGCTCGTTACCAGCAACAATGACGACAAATTCGCCACGCAACTCTGTTGCCAATGACCAGTCAAGTGCTTCTTTCGCAGTTCCACGAGCAAATTCTTCATACCTCTTTGTTACTTCTCGGGCTAAAACAAGCTGACGATTTTCGCCAAACACTTCTACGATTGCCTTTAGCATCTCTTTTAAACGGTGCGGTGACTCATAAAAAATTAAGGTTTCTTCGTGATTATTCAATTCAATCAATTCTGCTCTAAGTTCCGCTTTTTTACGACTTAAAAATCCATAAAATGTAAATGGTTGTGGTGACAGCCCGGAGGCAATCAAAGCCGTTACAGCAGCATTCGCACCCGGTAATGGGACAACAGGAATATCATGAGCAACTGCTGCTTCAACTAATTCAACCCCCGGATCACTAATCGAAGGCATCCCTGCATCACTCACTTGTGCAATATTTTCACCATTCATCAGGCGGGAAATTAAGCTCCCTGTTTTATTATGCAGATTATGCTCGTGATAACTTACTTTCGGCGTATCGATTTCAAAGTGATTGAGTAGCTTTTGCGTGACTCGCGTATCCTCACAAGCAATCAAATCTACTTCTTTTAACGTACTTACTGCTCGAAAAGTCATATCTTCTAAATTACCAATTGGTGTTGGTACTAAAAACAGCGTTCCTACTTCATGTTCACTATAGCTATTTTGGATTTTCATTCGTTTTCTCCTCGCTCTTTCATTACGCAATCCTCTATTTTCGTCAGTGGAAAAGTAACTCCATTTTCTTTTAAGTAGCTTTCTTTATTTGGCCGCGTTAATTTTTTAAAGGCTGCTTCCGCTTTAGTCGCTTCACTTCTCGTCTGATAGCTTTCAGCATAAATCATTTTCAAAGGTCTTCTACTTTTAGGACGCGTATACTTGGCGCCATTGCCAGAATTATGTTCTTCCTCACGCCGCTTTAAATCCGTCGTATACCCAGCATAAAGTGAGCGATCTTTGCAATACAGCACATAAAAATAACTCAGGCTACTTCTCTTTTCAGTCTTCGCCATACAAAATCTTCCTTACTTCTTCCTGATAACTACCATCTTCATTGTGCACGTATAAAGGTGGGAGCATTTTAAAGCCACCTTTATTACTATTTTTAATTCCCTCAACCAACACAATATTTGCGTTACTTTGTTCGTTTGGATGCACAAAGCGCACAGACTTAGGATTCACCCCATACTTTTGCATGACTTCCATCAGCTCCAAAAATCGATCCGGCCGGTGAACCAAGTACACCTTTCCATTTATTTTTAGTAATTTTGAAATCTTCGCCAGCAATTCATCTAACGTTAAATAAATTTCATGACGGGCGATCGCTAAGTGCTCATTTGGATTAATAATACTCGCTTCATCCACCGAAAAATAAGGCGGGTTACAAGTAATCAAATCAACTGAATCATAATGATCCTTGCTAATATCTTTTAAATCCTTTTGAATAATCGTTATCTGTTCCTCTAACTCATTTAACTCAACACTTCTTAGCGCCATATCGGCTAATTTTTCTTGTATTTCAATTCCGTAAATATGACTACGTGTTTTTTGTGAAATCATGAGTGCAACTGCGCCATTCCCTGAACACAGGTCCACCACTTTTTGATCATCCCGATTTTTCAGCTCGGCAAAATTCCCAAGCAAAACAGCGTCCAAAGAATAGGAAAAAACTTTTGGACTTTGAATAATCGATAAATCATATTGCATTAATTGGTCTATTCGTTCATCTTTTCTTAACATGTTAACCTTTCTTTTCCCAGCTATTCTCGACAAAAAAAGTAATAGGCCCTAAAAAAACAGGGTCTACTACTTTCTTTCACCATAAATGACTTCTAAACAAAAAGCACAGGCCTCATCTTCCACACGGCGCTGCCCAAAAAATAGGTTGCAGACGTGAAAACCGTCTCCATAAATATTTTCTAAGTTTAAACGCGACTTTGTTAATCCTTCGCTTTCACCAGGATCCAATTGACTCGCTTCATTATTTAATCGTTCTCTTAGATGCTTATTTTCAATTCGTAATGTTTGATTTTCCTCTAAGAGCTTGGCGATTTCATTTTTTAGTATGCTTAATGTCTGAAGAGTGGCATCTGATTGCGCTTCGATCTCGACAATTGTGTCGATGATTTCTTTCTTCTCCAAAAGTCCCACTCCTAGTCTATAACTCTTTTTTTAGATTGTATTTTCATATTCCTTCATTTTTAAAGCAATTTGTTCAAATATTCCTTGTGCTGCTACATAACTGGATAATTTTTTTTGCGATTCTAAAATCACTGATAAAACTTGAGCAATATTAGCAGTAGCTGAACTTGTTGCTAGCATGCTTAACTGCTCTTCATGTTTCGAGAATGCGATTAATCGCTCCTGTTCAAAACAAAGCCCCATCAAATCTCGATAAATAATAATGAGTAAATCTAGAACTAGTGCT
>CAYROB010000032.1:0-9568 GCA_964425775.1 uncultured Carnobacteriaceae bacterium | reverse complement strand
TTAAAAAGTCTGCAAGTTCCCTACTATATTGGATGACTTCTTCAGTTGTTCGATTACCGTATGGATTGCGAGCCGTGTCTCCAATAAAAACAATCTGCTCACTTGGTAACCTTTTCATCACTTCTTTCACGACACTTAGACCACCTACTCCAGAGTCTAAGAAGCCAATTGCTTGATTCTTCATTTTACACCTCGGTGTCTATTATTTAATGTCCCTATTTTACCAAAAAAAAGGACAAAATAAAAACATGTGCTAGGATTGTTTCCAGCACATGTTTTTTAAGGTTTGAGTAAATTTAGATGTACTCATTTAATTTTTCAGTAATCTGTTCTTTTGAGTGGTATCCGATCATTGCATCGACAACTTTACCATCTTTTTTAACTAATAAGGTTGGGATACTCATGATACCTAACTGACCTGCTACTTCTTGGTTCGCATCTACATCTAATGTAAAGTAGTTAACTGTTCCATCTGATTCTTCAGCAAGTTCTTCGATAATTGGTGATTGCATTTTACATGGACCACACCACTCTGCCCAGAAATCGACTAATGAAACGCCTTCGCTTGTTTCTTCTTCAAATGTTGCATCTGTTAGTGCTTTAACCATTATTATTTCCTCCTGATATATCGATCTATTTGTTTTCTATTTCTATCTAATAAACAGTTTATCATATAGAGATTTTAATTACCAAAAATCTGATTCTAGTCTGATCTTTATTTAAAAGTAACGATGGTTGCACCATTTCCACCTTGATTTGCTGGCGCTGCTTCATACTTTTTAACACGGGAATTCTTTTTCAGTTTTTCTTGAACGGCTGAGCGAACCGCTCCTGTTCCATGTCCATGAATAATCGTTACTTTTTGATAATTTGCTAGTAACGCTTGATCGAGATATTGGTCTAATTTAGATAAAGCGGCTTCTACTCTTTCGCCACGTAAATCCAATTCTGGTCGCACGGAGCTAGCCGAACCATAGTAAGTGGTCTTCTGTGTTGGTTCTTTTTCTTGTTCCTCAGATACAAGCAAATCTTCTTCTGGTAGTTTCATCTTCAGCATTCCCATCTGTACCACCCATTCACCATCTTGCTTTTCAATGAGTACACCCGGTTGGCCTAAGCTTTGAACAACAACAGATTGACCGACCTTGAGCGCCTTTTTCTCTTTTTCTTTTTGCAGCACTTTATTCTTGCGCAGACTTTCTTCTTCTTGCGTTAGGCCCGATAACTGCGTTTGCGCATCGATAAACTCGTGTTCTTTGATGACTGGTCTATCACTAGCGGCCAATTGTTTACTTCTTAAATCATCAATGATTTTGTCGGCTTCTTTTTTCGTTTTTTCTACAATTTTATTGGCTTCTGCTTGTGCCTTTTTCTTTAATTGTTCTTTCTCATCTTCATACGCTTTAAAGGCTTCAGTTAATTCTTGATGCAGTCTTTCAGTAGCCAGTAATCTTCGGCGAAGACTCTGTGTGGTTTCTTCTGTTTCTCTTTGCTTATCATCTAAATCGCGAATCATGTCATCCACACTTTGACTTTCACTTGACATCAAGGTCCGTGCATTATCAATAATATCCTTTTGCATGCCTAATCTTTGCGCAATTTCAAAGGCATTACTGCGTCCTGGAATACCCATCTTAAATTTATAAGTCGGTTCGAGCGTATCAATATTAAATTCCATACTCGCATTCATTGTCCCTGGGCGATTATAGCCATACAATTTTAATTCTGGATAATGGGAAGTAATCATTGCGAAACTTCCAATCGTGCCAATGGTATCGAGAATAGAAATCGCAAGCGCTGCCCCTTCTTGTGGGTCGGTTCCGGCACCCAACTCATCTAAAATTACTAAACTATTTTCATCTAAGACTTCAAAGATGGCGATAATCGTTGTTAAATGAGAGGAGAAAGTCGATAAACTTTGTTCAATCGATTGCTCGTCCCCAATATCCGATAAAATATGATTGAATACCCCGATACTACTGCCATATTCTGCTGGGATATATAAACCGGCTTGCCCCATTAACTGGAGTAAACCGAGTGTTTTTAAGATAACGGTCTTACCACCCGTGTTTGGCCCGGTTACCACTACCGTCTTATAGAGGCCACCTAGACTAATATCATTGGGCACAATTTCATCGTCTGGAATTAATGGGTGTCTAGCTTTAAACAACTCAATCTTTTTGTCAGGATCAATCTCTGGGCGCGTTGCGTTGATATCTCGAGCATACAGCGCTTTGGCTTGTAAGAGATCAAGTTCAACAAGAATTTCTAAGTTATTAATAATTTCAGCCGCATAGCCAACAATTTCCATACTGAGTTCCATGAGGATGCGGTCAATTTCATATTTCTCTTCACTGTCTAATTCTTTCAAACGGTTGTTTAAGTCAAGAACACCTTTGGGTTCAACATAAACCGTTTGCCCGGTTGAACTCTGGCCGTGAACAACCCCACCAAAGACATTTCGATTATCCGCTTTTACAGGAATAACAAAACGGTCATTGCGCATGGTAATTAATGTGTCGGTTAGATATTTTGCTTGTGGACCACGAATAATGCTGTTTAAGCGGTCTCTAATTCCCGATTCGGCTTGACGTATAGCCGTCCGGATTCCACGTAACTTTGGACTAGCATCATCGAGCACTTCACCACTTTCAGATAAGGCTCCATAAATTTTCCGTTCAATTTTTGGTAAAACAGCAATTCTTTCACCAATCGAATACAAATGATTTAATTCAATATTTTCTTTGTTTAAGTTTTCTAGAAACTCTGCAATTTCACGGACACCTTTTAGCAACTGCCCTATTTTTACAATTTCTTGTCCTGAAGAAATCGCGCCGATTTCCATCCGCTTCAACTGCGGCCGGACATCATGAAAGGTTCCTAAGGGCAGACCCCCTTTTAAACGTAGAATTTGAACGGCGTCATCTGTTTGTTCTAACTGGTTGACTACCTGGTCAAATGACTTTGATGGTAGGATATCTCGTGCTTTTTTCTTCGCTAAATCTGATACGGTAAATTCACTTAATTGATTAATAATTTTAGGATACTCTAATGTTTCCATTGATTTCTTGTCAATTTTTTTCATTACTTTATGCACTTTATACACTCCAATTATTTTAAAAAAATAGTGTTACAAGATTATGATAACATACATCTTGCAACACTTTTAATGATACTATTCGTCATTACTTTCTTCTTGCTCTTCATTACTTTCTTCTGGGTTCATAATCGCTTCAACATCCATGATAGGTCGATTTTTTACATCTTCCTCATGCACTTCCTCAATAAAGACTTGGTAGGTCCTAGCAGATAGATTGGGTGTTGAAATCAACATCGTGTCAGCCAACCAACTTTCAGACAACTTATCTTGAATAAGTGAATAAGGAATTGTTGTTAAGATAAACAAGAGTACAAACACTCCTAAATAATTCACGACAAAGCCGATGATTGATCCGATAATCCCATTATATGGTTGAACTAACTCAGGAATTGTTACTCCTTCTGTATAATAAGATAAAAATTGACTGATCAGTCGTGTAATAAACCAACCCACTACTAAAATAACAAAGATTGAAACTAAATAGTAATAAGACTGGTCTAAACTTAAAATTAACTCGGTATCATAATAATGATACGGATTCTCAACTGGAGAAAACGGTGATGGATAAGGAACAATCAAATAAATATACTCACTCAATGCTTTATAGTAAGCCATCGCTAAATTAAAAGTGATGGTATAACCAATTGTCCGTATGAGTCCAATAATCATCCCATTTTTGTACCCACTATACGCTCCAATAAAAAGAATAAATAAAATTGCTATCGTTAACATATTGGCATGCCCCTAATACAGCTAGTCTGTTTTATTATTTTTCATCTTTTCTTCTAGT
Organism: uncultured Carnobacteriaceae bacterium; assembly: GCA_964425775.1. Taxonomy (GTDB): domain Bacteria; phylum Bacillota; class Bacilli; order Lactobacillales; family Carnobacteriaceae_A; genus Atopostipes. Next base: position 5,678 of record CAYROB010000032.1, on the reverse strand, counting down.
TCAATCATTTTTTCATGACTATCAATTTGATCAGACACTGCATTCACAGCCATTAAAATTGCTTGCTCTTCTCGCGATAAATTGTTGGACATCGCATCCAAATCTGCTAGCTGATCATTAATTATTTTAGCTACGAGTTTAATATGTGCAGCCGATTTCGTTCCAATAATTGTATATTCTTTGTCGTCAATGACAACTTTCACTCTTTTTCGTTCACCTGACACTTGCACACACACCTCTTTTCATCAGAATTCGCCTCTTTATGATAGCAAAAAACAAACTTCATTTCATCTTTATCTTTTATATTTAAACGTAAACAAAAAGAATAGTTAGCCTTCTTTGTTTATTCAGCTACTTTAAGACTAACTATTCTATTAAATTATCTCACTTCTAATTTAAATGTATCAATTAACGCTTCTTGAATTCGGTTAAAGTCATTATTCACTTCATCTTCTTTTAGTGTTGCTTTTGGATTCACGAAGTATAAGGAATAGGCCACTGACTTTTTATCTTTTTCAATGTTTTCACCTGCGTACAAGTCAAACAAGTGAATACTTTCTAGATAATCGCCACCATTTTCTGAAATAACTTGCTCGATTTCTGCATGCGTAACCGATGCATCAACTAACAAGGCAATATCTCTGGATGAACCTGGGTAAAGATTTAATGTTTCATATTCTGTGGCTATCTTTTCTGCTGCCACAATTTTATCAAGTGACAGTTCAAAGACAAAAGTATCTTTCAAGTCATTTTCTTTCGCAATGCTTGGGTGAACTTGTCCTAAATACCCAATGACTTCTTCCCCTAGATAAACATCCGCTGTTCGCCCTGGGTGCATGCCGGCACGACTTGACGCAAGTTTGTAAGAAATCTCTTCAGTAAAGGCAAACTCAGCTAACAGGGTTTCAACTAAGCCTTTAATCGTATAAAAGTCTGTGGCTTCTTCTTGACCAAACCACTCTTTACTCATTTCACCTGTTAGTAAACCACCTAAATGATTATATTCTCTGAAGTCTTCTTCCGACTCTTTGTAAAAGACATGGCCCACTTCATACATGGCCACATTTGATACTTGGTGTGCCAAGTTATAGCGTGCATTTTCTATTAGGCCACTGATCATGTTTTGACGCAAAGTTGTGCGATCTTTACTCAATGGATTTTTCAGTGCTGCTGTTGCGCCAGCTGTTATTGCATAACGCGTCGCTTCTTCCTCAGACATTAACGCATAACTAATCGCTTCTTCTAAGCCATTTCCTTCTAATAATTGACGCACTTCGCGCGTGATCGCTTGCGCAGTCGTTAATTGTCCTGGTGTTGATTCCGTAACTGGTAAAGTAACTGGAATGTTATTGTAGCCATAAATACGGGCAATCTCTTCCACTAAGTCTTCTTCGATTTTTACATCCCAACGACGCGGTGGAATAATCGCTTCAATTTCGCCGTTTTCAACCGTGTTCTCAAAACCTAAGCGATCTAAAATATCCTCGATTTCTTTTTCGTCTAAGTCTGTCCCAATTAAGCCATCGATTCGAGCAACAGATGTCTTAACGATGACATTTTCAGCTTTGGCTGAAGTGCTTTCAGCTGTACCACTAATCACTTGACCGCCACCTAATTCGGCAATCAATTGCGCTGCTAAATCGGCTGCTTCTTGAACCGTTGCTTTATTAATGCCTTTTTCAAAACGACTACTTGCTTCACTTCGTAAATTTAAAGCGGCTGCTGTACGTCTGGTCAATGCGGGTTTAAAGACGGCTGATTCAATCGCAATCAACTTCGTATCTTCCGTTATTTGAGAGTTTTCTCCTCCCATAACACCGGCTAAAGCTACTGCTTTTTTACCATTTGTAATCACTAAATTTTCAGCTGTTAACTTACGGTCTTGCCCATCAAGGGTTGTGAATTCTTCGCCTGCTTTGGCACGACGGACATAAATTTCTTTTGATTCTAACTTATCATAGTCAAAGGCATGTAAAGGCTGACCATATTCAAGCATCACATAGTTTGTTACGTCAACAACCAAGTCAATTGGCCGCATCCCAGCATGCATCAATTTCTTCTGCATCCATAATGGACTTTCACCAATCGTTACGTCTTTTACGATCCGCATCTTATAATCTGAGGTGTCTGTAGTATCTTCAACCGATACGCTTATATAGTCATCTACACTTTCAGATGCATCTTCATCTACTTGAACTTCTGCAAACTTTGGTGTCTGACTTAATAATGCTGCTGCATCATAAGCCATTCCACGCATGCTCATTGCATCCGCTCGGTTTGGTGTTAAATCAAATTCCATAATTGAATCATCTAGTCCAATGTATGGGCGAGCATCTGCTCCAACAACAGCATCGGCCTGTAAAACATAAATCCCATCTTCTGCATATTTTGGAACTACTGAATCTGAAAAGCCTAATTCATCCAATGAACAAATCATTCCTTCAGAAGCTTCTCCCATAATCTCTGTTTGTTTGATTTCAAAGTTCCCTGGTAAAATGGCTCCTACTTTAGCAACAATGACTTTTTGTCCGGCTTCACAGTTGGCTGCTCCACAAACAATTGGTAATACTTCATTGCCAACATCTACTGTTAACTTTTGTAAGTGCTCCGAACCTTCAACAGGTTCTGCCGTTAACACTTCACCGACAACTAGATGATCTAAGCCTTCACCAAGATAAGTTGTTAATTCAACCTCTAATCCACCTAGTGTAAACTCCTCAGCTAATTCCTGCGGAGTAATGTTTGATAAATCTAAATACTCTTTTAACCAATTAAATGAAACTAACATTATTTTGCTCCTTTCGTATGGAATTGACTCAAGAATCGCTGATCATTTAAATAGAAATGACGGATGTCGTCAATCGCATATTTTAACATCGCCATGCGGTCCGGTCCAGCACCAAAGGCAAAGCCTGAATACTTTTTCGAATCCACATTACTCATCTCTAAAACGTTTGGATGAATCATGCCGGCACCTAGTATTTCAATCCAACCACTGTGCTTACAGACGTTACAGCCTGAACCGCCACATTTAAAGCAACTAACATCCACTTCAACAGAAGGCTCAGTGAACGGGAAATAACTTGGACGGAAACGAACTTCGCGGTCTGCACCAAATATTTCTTTGGACATAATTTCAAGTGTACCCATTAAGTCTGCCATTGTAATATTTTCATCCACAACAATTCCTTCAATTTGGTGGAATTGGTGTGAGTGCGTGGCATCATCTGAATCACGACGATACACTTTTCCAGTACTAATCACTTTCAGTGGTCCTTTTGAAAAATCATGTGCTTCAATAATTAACGGCTGCACAGCTGATGTCTGTGTTCTAAGTAAGTAATGTTCGTTAATATAGAATGAGTCCTGCATGTCGCGTGCTGGGTGATCTTGTGGGACGTTGACGCGCTCAAAGTTCAAGTAGTCTGAAACGATTTCTGTTCCCTCTTCAATGTTGTAACCCATACCTAAGAATAAATCTTCTAATTCTTCCATCACTTGGTGAATCACATGTGTTTGGCCTCTTTTAAATTGACGCCCTGGTAAAGTCACATCGATTGTTTCTTCTTTCAAACGGTTTTCTAACGCAATTTCTTCTAATTCTTTTGCTTTATTGGTAATCTTATTTGTTAAATCATCTCTGATTTCATTGGCTAACTTACCAATAATTGGTCGCTGACTTGCCTCAAGGTCTCTCATGCTTTTCAATAAATCCGTTAATTGACCTTTTTTACCTAATAATTCAACACGCAACTCTTCGATTGCTTTCGTTTCTTGCATTTCTTCAATTCGAGCAACCGACTTTGCTGCCAAATCTTCTAGTTTTGCTTTTAAATCCAATTTTCTCTTCCTCTCTTTTTAAATAAAAAAATAATCCCATCCCCAAAAAAGGGACGAGATTAGACGCGGTACCACCCTAGTTCAGCTGAAAGATAAAGATAACACCTCAACTGCACTTAAATGCATAACGGCGCATACCGGGTAAAATACCATTTTACGAAATATTCTTTCGAACGATAGAAGTGAACTTCACTTAACATCCATTTAAATACTCTCAATTAATGTATTTAATCCCTGTATATTTCCGCTAAGTTACTCTTTTCTATCTAATTTTTCATTTATTTTAATGTTATAATTTCACAAAATCAATTATACCAAACTTTTATTGAAAAGGGTAGCTTCTCCTATTTCTTTCAGTTATTACTGTAAAAAGTTTAATAGTAATGTCGCAACACCTAAGTAAATAACAAGGCCCGTCATATCATTAATCGTTGTAATAAATGGACCACTCGCTACCGCTGGATCAAAATTCAACTTGCGAATCAAGCTTGGAATCAGCGTTCCAACAACTGCTGAAACGATGATCGAAAAGAGAATCGATATGCCAACCACAAAGCCTAGGACAAAATCTTGATATAAGATGCCAATTAACAGGAAAATAAAGATGCTTGAAAAAACACCCATAATTGTCCCGATTTTCGCTTCGTTTTTTAAAGTTTCGAATAAGACCGCATTGCTATCTTCTTCGTCCATATTACGAATGGCCACGGCTAATGACTGAGTTCCCACATTACCGGCCGAGTCCATGATCAGTGGAATGAAAGCCGCTAATGAAACAACTGCCGCTAAGGTTTCTTCAAAGCGATTAATTAATCCTCCTGTAAATAAGCTCAAAAATAACAACAAAATAATCCATGGACTACGCTGTCTAGCAGCTTCTAAAGGCGTCATCAGCTCACGTTCAGCAGCAGAATAAGAAACCCCCGCAAAGTCAGCAAAATCTTCACTTGATTCCAATTCTAAAATATCAATACTGTCATCAACCGTAACAATTCCTACTAAGCGTTGGTCATGTGTGACAACTGGAATAGCTAGTAAATCATATTCCTGAATCAATTTTGCCACTTCTTCTTGGTCCATATCGACTGGAACAGAAAGAGCAAAAGTATTCATAATTTCTTTAATCTTTTTATCTTGCGGTGCCAGCAATAAATCTCTTAAAGAAATAACTCCAACCAAACGATGCTCTCGATCGACAACATATAGATAGTAAATGGTTTCGACATGCTCACCATAAATTCGCACTTGCTCAATGACTTCTTGTGCGGTGTTTTCTTCATATAGGAAGATATATTCCTTGGTCATAATTGAACCCGCTGATTCAGGTTCATACGATAATATTTCTAAGACACGCTCATACTTTTCCGTATTCATCATTTGCATAATTTCTTCGATGTTTGTATCTGTCTGATTATTCAAAATGACGAATGTGGCTAAGATATCGGCAGGTAAATCATTGAACACTGATACAATGTATTCTTTTGGTAGATAAGTCACTGCATCTTTTTGATCATGCGCATCCATCCACTCGAATATTTCTGAAAATTCTTCTGGTAATAAAAAGTCAGCGATTTTACGCTTATTCTCTGGATATAACAAGTGGAATAAATTTAATTGGTCTCTCTCATGCAGCGGTAGAAATAATTCTCGAAATTCTTCACGTTTATTTTTATTCACTGCGTCAAACAAAGGTTCAAATTTACTTTCTTCATATCTTGCCTGCATACTTTTACCCCTTTTAAAATGAAATATTTGCTCACACATTTAAGTATACCAAAAAAACCCTATGTTTAAACTCAAACACAGGGTTTTCCTTCACTTTTATTTAATTGTAAGAG
>CAYROB010000031.1:7828-9716 GCA_964425775.1 uncultured Carnobacteriaceae bacterium | reverse complement strand
ATATGATTGTTGCACAGAGAGCCTATGCTTTAAATGTAAAAGTGGCACAAACAACAGATGAAATAAAAACAATAACGAATCAGTTTTCATAAGATGTAAAGTGGTGAAAAGTTTGATTAAACTAGAAAATGTATCAAAAACCTATGCAAATGGAGTCATCGGTTTAAAGAACGTTTCCTTGGAAATTTTTGAAGGTGAATTTGTATATATCACAGGAAAAAGTGGTGCTGGAAAGAGTACACTCTTAAAACTGATTAACAAAGAACTCGATACCTTTGAAGGACTTGCTCATGTTAATCGATGGAATCTATCAGCGATTCAAGATAAAAACATTTATAAGTTACGCCGTGATATCGGGATGGTCTTTCAGGATTTTAAACTGCTGGACTATTTGACTGTGTATGAGAATGTAGCTTATGTTCTTGAAGTCATTGATACACCGGTTGATAAAATTGAGGGATTGGTGTTAGCTGCACTGGATAAGGTCGGCATTCTAGAAAAAAGAGAGGCTTATCCTGCTCAATTATCTGGTGGTGAACAGCAAAGAGTGTCAATTGCTCGTGCGATTTGTAAGTCCCCTAAAATATTGATTGCCGATGAGCCAACGGCTAATTTAAATCCAGAAATGGCTTTAGATATAATGCGCTTGTTTTATCGAATTAATCAAGAGGGTATTACAGTGATTATGGCAACACATAATTGGGGTGTTATTCAAAAGGCGCCACAACGTGTGATTAGTTTGGCGAATGGTGAAATCGAAAGTGATCGAACGAAGAATCATATTTCAATTATAATAAGCGAAGATTTTACAGAACGAATTTAACCACAAAAGTATAAAAGAGTCTCCTAATAAATAATAGGAAACTCTTTTTTTGTTTTTACTATATTTTAATTTGTTGAACTAATGTATCTAAAACAGTTGCAACGTGCTGTAGACCTTCAGATTTATTTGTAACCTCATCCATTGAACTGTTAATTTCTTGAGTAGAGGCTGACGTTTCTTCAACACCTGCTGCTGATTCTTCTGAAACAGATGCAATCTCACTAATTTGACTGTTAATTTCAATTGTATTTTCTGAAATTTGCTGTAAGTTAGCGGCCATTTGTTCATTTTTCTCTCTTAATTCAGCCATGGCGGAGATAATTTCACCTAAGTTTTCACTTGTTGCACCAATTTGTACTGTTCCAACTTCTACTTCAGCATTAACACCTTGTAAAGATCTAGCTACTTTGGCTGAACCATCTTGTACAGCATCAATTGATTGCGTAATTTCTGAAACAGACGCGGCAACTTGTTCGGCTAGTGTTCGTACTTCTTCCGCTACAACAGCAAATCCTCGACCTTGTTCACCAGCACGTGCGGCTTCGATTGAAGCATTCAATGCGAGTAGGTTTGTTTGCTGTGCAATACCGTTAATAATATCGATTAAATTGGATATTTCATTTGCTTCATTATTTAAGTTTTCCATTTGTCCAACAGCCTGATCCACAATTTCATTAATGATACGCATTTGATCATTGGATGACATCATTAACTGGTTTCCTTCTTCGGCTTTAGAAGCAATTGCTTGCGATTCATTTTGAATGTCTTCCCCATATTTTGAAGTCTCAGTAATTGTGTCCACAAAATTATACATTGTTTCTGATAAATCGTTTGTACTACCTGCTTGTTGCTCAGTACCTGAGGCAAGCTCTTGCATGGTCGCAGTAATTTGTTCAGTTCCACTTTGAACTTCCCTACCAGCAATCATTAATTCATTACTGTTGGATGCGATAATACCTGATGAATCCGCAACTTCTTGAATTAAACTTATCAAGTTTGCCTGAGTAGTATTTAGGGCATCCGCTAATTCCCCGATTTCATCTTTAGTATCAATTACAATAGGTT
>CAYROB010000031.1:6117-7818 GCA_964425775.1 uncultured Carnobacteriaceae bacterium | reverse complement strand
CATTTAAGCGGTTACGCATTTCACCTACGGGTCTTGAAACGGACTGAGCCGTGAACCAAGCGATTAAAGCGGAAGAAATAATCGCAACACCTGCTAAAACAGCGGTAGCAATAATTGAATTTCGTTGATAACGCATCAATTCATCACCTGTATCATTGACTAAGTCTTCATAATATATGGCACCATTTGTATATAAATCAGTTAATCGTTGGGTCTCATTTTTCAAATTACTTAAGTTACTTCGAGCTACTGCATCATTTCCTGCGATCGCCATTTCAAAGACATTAGACAACATTTTATCGGTCCAATAGTGATTCTCACCAATGAAATCACCAATCATTTCATCATCTTCAGCCGCATTTGCTAATAATCGCTCGTTAATGACCTCAGCTTCTTCAGTAAGCGAATTAAATTTATTGAATCGATCAGGATTATCAGTCAGTAAATATTCATTGGCAACAGCAGTCTGCTCGACAAATATCTGGCTTAGATACTTTAAGTCCGCATATGTAGAGAAATAGTCATCGACAATTTCCTCTGTTCTTCGACTAGACTGAATTGAACTACCTATCGCAATACCCGAAATTAAAATCGTCAGTAATATTACGGCTGAAAAACCAGCTATCATTTTTTGCCTAATACTCTTAAATTGAATCCTTGCCGTAATTTTTGAAACGCTTTCTTTTATTTTGTTCATATTTTACCCTCCATAATTTTATCACTCTCAAACATATCGGAGGAAGCGTATTAATATTAAGTGAAAATACCTATTTTAATGAAAGTAATTCGTTTTTAATGATAAGAAATGCTAATAGGCCTATTAAGAGGCACGTTCCAGCGGAGGCTCAGTTAAGAAAAAACTTTCTCAATGTAATTTATTCAAGAATATGTTATCATTAATTCTATGAAGTTCATCGTTTATTTAAATAGATGATCAATAACGAGTAATTGGAGATGGTTAGGATGGATGAGCAACAATCAACATTACCACCAAGAAGTAGTCGATATGAAGTGAAACAAAAGAATTCAATTGCTAAGGAGTTCCTTTCTACAATAGTGTATGTCGTAGTAATTTTATCAATCTTTTTTACTATCGATCGCTATCTGTATTCACCAGTCATGGTTGATGGAGACTCAATGGAGGAGACATTGTCAGATGGTGATTACTTATTGTTAAATCGTTTTTCGGAGATTGAACGATTTGATGTCATTATTTTTCCATCGGTAGATTCGGATGGCTCTCTACCGGAGGATGAAGAGAAATTATACGTTAAACGTGTAATTGGTGTGCCCGGTGATTCAATTGAATTCCAGGGAGATACTTTATTCTTGAACGGTGAAGAAGTAGTTGAAGAATATTTAGATAATAATATTGACTATAACTATGCGAGTTTTTCATTAGAAACCCTTTTCGGTGTGGAAGAAGTTCCGGAAGATCAGTTTTTCGTTTTAGGAGATAATCGAACAATTGGTGGGTCACTTGATAGCCGAGAGTTTGGGTTTGTTGACCGAGAGAGTATCTTAGGAAAAGTTTCTCTGCGTTATTGGCCAATTAGTGATTTTGGGAAAATAGATAAATAATTAAGACATAAGTAGGACTCAAACCGTGTTGGCCAATTTGCTGACACGGTAATTTTATGAAGAAAAGGTGATTGAAATGGCAATTATTCAATGGTATCCAGGACATATGGCAAAAGCCAA
>CAYROB010000031.1:4691-6017 GCA_964425775.1 uncultured Carnobacteriaceae bacterium | reverse complement strand
GAAAGTAAAGGTTTGCTTGAACGAGCAATGCGGGCAGTAACGGTCGGGGTACCAAACGTTGGGAAGTCAACCTTAATTAATCGTTTTGCCGGTAAAAACATCACTCGAACTGGCAATCGACCAGGCATGACTCAAGCACAACAATGGATTAAATATAAAAAGCAAGTAGAACTATTAGATATACCAGGTATCCTCTGGCCTAAGTTTGAAGACCAATTAGTCGGAAAAAAACTAGCATTGACGGGTGCCATTAAAGATACTCTCTTTCATTTAGATGATGTTTCACTCTACGGTATGGACTATATCGTTCAACACTATCCGGGCACTTTAGCGAAACGTTATAATTTTGCGGAAAACTTAGAAACAGAATTGAGTGGACCGGATTTACTACTCCTAATTACAGAGAAGCGTGGCTATTTTGATGATTATGAGCGTGGTGCGGAAATGTTTTTAAATGAATTACGCAATGGAAAATTGGGCCAAATATCTTTTGAACGGCCGGGGGATTTGATTGAAGATGCCAACGAAACTAACGATTAAGGAAGTTAAAGAAAAGTTAAGTGAGATAGAAGATGCAAGTGATGCATTCATCCAAGCATGTAGAACAGATGAGCGTAAAGGGGTGCAGACAGCACTGAAGCAATGGCAAAGACAGCAAGATGCCAAACAAGCTCTACTTGAACGCTTTGAGCGGATGAGTCGATATGAACTTGATGCGAAAGCGAAAGGTTATCAGTTGGTTGCTGGAATTGATGAGGTAGGGCGTGGTCCTTTAGCTGGACCTGTAGTATCGGCTGCAGTGATTTTAGATGAAACAAAGCCAATTATTGGTCTTGATGATTCCAAAAAGTTATCACTTACGAAACGCACGGAGCTTTTTGAAGAGATTAAAGAAAAGGCCATTGCTGTAGGAATTGGAATTATCGACTCTGAGGGAATTGATCGATATAATATTTTGGGCGCCACCAAATTAGCAATGCAACAAGCGGTTGATCATTTAGAGCCATCCGCTGATTTTCTATTGGTGGATGCAGTACACTTGGATAATGGCTTACCCGCTGTCGTCATGAACCAAGGGGATTCTAAGAGTAATAGTATCGCTGCGGCAAGTATCATCGCGAAGGTGACGCGAGATCAAATTATGGCCGCCTACGAACAGGAGTATCCGGGCTATGGTTTTGCAAACAATGCCGGCTATGGGACAAAGAAACATCTTGATGGGTTAAAGAAACAAGGAATCACACCAATTCACCGTCACTCTTTCGCACCTGTTCGTAAATATTCTTAATTCAAAAATGGAATCCCTCATTTTATGCAAATCTTATT
>CAYROB010000031.1:4399-4681 GCA_964425775.1 uncultured Carnobacteriaceae bacterium | reverse complement strand
GTAGGCAAATTATAATAAGGTGAGGGATTGACATGACAAAAGAGCGGACAATGGATGAGTGGGTATTTGCTTTAGCAATATATCCGTCATTTAGTGCATTAGATCGATATACATTGTTTTTAGAAATGATTGAAAAGTATTCCGAACAAACAGAGACTCCAAGTTTAGTCGAAGCGTTGAAAAACAATCCGAAGCAGCTTAAGAAGCTTTCTCAAAAAAAGAAGGCTTCTTTTGCGTGTTTTTTAGGAGAAATTAATGTCCAAGAAGAGATGGAAAGATATT
>CAYROB010000031.1:2508-4389 GCA_964425775.1 uncultured Carnobacteriaceae bacterium | reverse complement strand
GAGTTAGGTATAGCGTGGGTGTCTATTTATGATGCAGACTATCCGCTGTTATTAAGAGAAATTTATGCGCCACCAGTTGTCTTGTTTTACCAAGGAGATTTGTCGCTTCTTGATGAAACGATTGGTTTGGCTGTAGTAGGCGCTAGAGCAGCAACTGCTTATGGACTAGAGGCGGTAGCGGAAATTATTCCAAATCTTTTGAAAGACTCAAAAGAGCCGATTACGATCATCAGTGGCTTGGCCAAGGGAATTGACACCAAGGCACATGAGGTCGCTTTAAAGAGCAAGGGCCATACGATAGGGGTCATAGGGAGCGGATTAGATCGGTTTTACCCGCGCAGCAACAAGCAACTGCAAGAGCGGATGGCAAAAGAACAATTGCTACTGAGTGAGTATCCCCTCGGTGCCAAGCCTTTAAAGTTTCGTTTTCCAGAAAGAAATCGAATCATTGCTGGTTTGAGTCGTGGAATACTTGTAATTGAGGCAAAAAAGAGAAGTGGTAGTCTAATTACCGCATATAATGGCTTAGATGAGAATCGGGACATTTTTGCCCTGCCTGGATCAATCTTTGAAAAGAATAGCGAAGGCTGTCACAAGCTGATTCAATTAGGTGCCGTTTTAACTAGAAATAGTCGGGATATTTTAGATGAATGGTCTCTTATATAGTAGAAACTTTTTAAGAAAGAATCTTTGAGAGTTGACAATGCTCTTTCAATTGCCTTATGATTGATGACAGTTTCACACATATAAGATGAAAATGAATAATAATATAAAAATTGATTTAAGTTAGAGAGGAGTTTTCACTTGGCTTTTAAGTATTTAGTTATTGTAGAGTCTCCAGCCAAAGGTAAAACCATTGAGCGTTATCTAGGAAAAAATTATAAGGTGGTCGCCAGTAAGGGACATGTACGTGATCTGCCGAAAAGTAGAATGGCCATTGATTTTGAAAATGATTATGAGCCGGACTATATTACCATTCGTGGAAAAGGTCCAGTGCTTGCTGAATTAAGAAAGCATGCAAAAAAAGCAGAGAAAATTTACTTGGCAGCTGACCCGGATAGAGAAGGGGAAGCCATTGCTTGGCATCTTGGGCATGCATTAAAGTTGGATCCAGATGCTGAAAACCGTGTAATCTTTAATGAAATCACGAAAGAAGCTGTCAAAGATGCCTTTAAGACACCGCGTAAAATTGAACAAAATTTAGTGGATGCACAACAAGCGCGTCGAATTCTTGACCGAATTGTAGGATATAAGATCAGCCCTATTCTATGGAAGAAAGTAAAGGGTGGTCTGAGTGCGGGACGTGTACAATCTGTTTCGTTGAAATTAATTATTGACCGAGAGAAAGAAATTCGCGCCTTTGTACCAGAAGAATACTGGTCAATTAATGGTGAATTTAAAAAAGCAAGAAGTAAATTCGAAGCAGCATTCCATGGCTTTGATGATAAAAAACAAGACTTACCAAACCAAGAAAAAGTGGCCGAGGTCTTGGAACGCATTGACCAGAAAGAAAAGTTTGAAGTTGCGGATATCAAACGAAGTAAAAGAAGAAGAAACCCATTAAAACCTTTTACTACGAGTACCCTCCAACAAGATGGAGCGAATCGTTTGAATTTCCGAACAAACAAAACGATGCAAGTTGCCCAGCAACTCTATGAAGGAGTCTCAATCCAAAGAAAACAAACCGTTGGATTGATTACGTATATGCGTACAGACTCGACACGTATCTCAGACACTGCTCGAAATGAGACGGTAGACTTTATTGAGGAAACGTATGGAAAAGAGTATGTTGGTACAAAAAAGAAAGCTGCAAAAAAAGAGAAGAAATCAACAACGCAAGATGCACACGAGGCAATTCGCCCGACAAGTGTCAAGCGGACA
>CAYROB010000031.1:0-2498 GCA_964425775.1 uncultured Carnobacteriaceae bacterium | reverse complement strand
AAAGATCAATTTAGATTATATCAATTAATTTGGAATCGCTACGTGGCTAGCTTGATGAAACCAGCTGTCTTTAATACTTTACGCTTGGATTTAACGCAAAATGGCGTTATTTTCCGTGCGAACGGATCACAGCTAGAGTTTGATGGGTACCAGAAAGTCTATAAAGATCAAACAACCCAAAAAGATAATATCTTACCTGATTTAGAAAAAGGTGAAATGATTGACTTAGTGAAGTTAGATCCAAAACAACACTTCACACAACCCCCAGCGCGTTATTCTGAAGCAACGATGGTTAAGAAACTTGAAGAGATTGGAATTGGTCGTCCATCGACTTATGCACCGACACTGAATACCTTACGTCGTCGCTATTACGTAACGATGAAGGCTAAACGCTTTGAGCCGACTGAATTAGGTGAGATTGTGAATGACTTAATCTCTGAATACTTCCCGGAAATTGTCGATGCGAAATTTACGGCAGAGATGGAAGAGAATTTAGATGAGGTTGAAGAAGGCTTACAAGAATGGGTCGAAGTTATTGATAAATTCTACCAGCCATTTTCGAAGAAGATTGCTACGGCTGAAGAAGAAATGGAAGAAATTGAAATTGAGGATGAACCAGCTGGCTTTGACTGTGAGAAGTGTGGCAGTCCAATGGTCATTAAGATGGGCCGTTATGGACGATTTTATGCTTGTTCTGCCTTCCCGGATTGTCGCAACACAAAGGCGATTCTTAAAAAGATTGGCGTCACGTGTCCAACCTGTAAGAAAGGTGAAGTCGTTGAACGTAAAACGAAGAAGAATCGAATTTTCTACGGTTGTGAGCGATACCCTGATTGTGAGTTCCGTTCATGGGACAAGCCAATTGGCAGAGATTGTCCAAAGTGTGGGGAGTACCTCGTAGACAAGCGGACACGCTCAAAATCACAAGTTCTATGTTCTAATTGTGATTATGAAGAAGAAGCCCAAACCTAATTATTAACTTAAAAAGAAGTGCTGAATAGCGACCTTTCATTATCCGAAATAATGATTGTACCTATTCAGTTTTTTCTTTTTCAGGGGCCAATTCACAAAAGATTCAAACATTGACTACAATCTTTCAGAGAAAATATGGTAAAATAATAAAGGATTGTAAGAAACAAGTATTTTATAATCAAAAATATGCTTTTGGAGCTGAGTCGATGCGTTCAAGTGAAATGTTAATAGATGAATTTGTCAATTATTTAATTCATGAGCGAAACTATTCAGATTTAACAAAGGAAGCGTACGCGGATGATATTGCGCATTTTATGGCCTTTTTGGAAGAGACGGGGGACAGTGATCTGTTGAAGATTGATTTAGCGGATGCTCGGATTTACCTCAGTCGCTTGTCAGACGAAGACTTTAGCCGGGCATCGATATCACGAAAAATTTCAAGTTTGCGTGCTTTTTATCATTATTTACAGAGTCATGCGTTCATTGCTGATAATCCTTTTTCTTATTTGCATATTAAGAAAAGTGGTTTACAGTTACCAAACTTTTTTTATGACGAAGAGATGGAAATCTTGTTTAAGGCCGCAGCTGGAACAGAGCCTTTAGACTATCGAAATGTGGCGCTCTTGGAAGTGCTCTTTGGGACAGGGATTCGTGTGAGTGAGTGTACAGAGTTAAAACTCGATCATGTGGATTTAGACTTTGGGGTCTTATTAGCTAAAGGTAAGGGGAATCGTGAACGTTATGTGCCTTTTGGAGAGTATGCGACAATAGCGGTTGAAGAGTACCTCGAAAAGACGCGAACGGTCTTGATGACAAAATACAAGAAAGACCATGAGTATTTATTTGTCAGTCAATATGGGGATCCACTCTCCGTCTCAGGGGTCCAGTATGTCTTGGATAACTTAATTAAAAAAACGAGTCTTACGTCGAGCATGCATCCGCATAAATTGCGCCATTCTTTTGCGACCCATTTATTGAATAATGGCGCGGATATGCGTACGGTACAAGAGTTGCTCGGACATAAGAGTCTCTCGTCGACGCAGATTTATACCCATGTGACAAAAGAACATTTACTGAAAGATTATCATAAATTCCATCCGCGCGCTTAATGGGCGGATGCAGTGTTAGAATACAAGAAACAAAGTTTATTTATTGGAGGAGATTAAATGACGAAATTTCATGCAACAACAATATTAGCTGTCTTGCACAATGGTGAAGCCGCGATGGCAGGAGACGGTCAAGTAACCATGGGTGAGTCCGTTATAATGAAAGCAACAGCCCGTAAGATTCGTAAGATTTATAATGATGAGGTGCTCGTAGGCTTTGCAGGAAGTGTAGCGGATGCCTTCACCCTAGAAGATAAATTTGAAGGGTATTTAAACAAATATAGTGGAAATATGGAGCGAGCTGCAGTAGAGTTAGCCCAAGAGTGGCGTTCAGATAAAATGATGCGTCAGTTAGAGGCCTTGCTCATTGCGATGAATGAAGATAAAATGCTCTTAATCTCAGGAACAGGTGAAGTTATT
>CAYROB010000030.1:0-9787 GCA_964425775.1 uncultured Carnobacteriaceae bacterium | reverse complement strand
TCTAGAAGAAAACAATGTAGAAGCTCATGTAGAACATATGAGTGTAGGAGATGTAAAAAATCAAGGTGGAAATGCAGATGTCGTATTTGTTTCGTCAGCATTAGAGCCTAATCTAACGCAATTAAAAGAGAAAACTATTGTGATTGGACTGAAAAACTTATTATCAAAAGATGAAATACTTGAAAAATTACAAGCTAACAATGTGATTGATTAATATGAGCAAAGTAAACTTGTATATTGTTCGGCATGCAGAAACTTTTCTCAATAGGTTAGGTAGCAATCAAGGTTGGATTGATTCAGACTTAACAGATGAAGGAATAGCTGAGTTAAATGATATATATCGAAATTCAGACCTACCACCAATTGATGCAGTGTATTGCAGTGATTTGGGACGTGCCCAAAAAACATTTGATATTATGAAGCAGTACCTGGATTTAAAAAATGTAGAGCAAGTATTTTATACGAATCTACTAAGAGAAAGATTTTTAGGTAGTTTTGAAGGAACAGATAAACATGTAGTACGAAAAGACATCGCTCTAGCAGAGGGCTTTAGTAGCTATGAAGAATTACTAACAGAGAAATCGTTAGAGTACTTCATCAATTGCACAAAGAAATATGATCCTGACAATCTATCTGAAAATTTCGCGGAATTTTCAGGTAGACTAGAAAAAATTATTTCAAGAATTAAAAAAGAAGCCAAAGAAAATAATTGGGAGCATATTTTAATTGTCGCGCATGCAAACCCTGTATCTTTCATGACAGATATGTTGCTGGACACTAAAGAGTTCAATGTTGAAGAGAATAAAGTGAAAAATGGGGAACTTGTTCATCTTCAGTCCGAATCAGATTTGAACAGTTGGACATTGAAAAAATAACTACTATTAGATAGATAGTACTAATGAATTTTATTCAATTCATTAGTACTATTTTTTTATGGTAAAATAAGAAAAACTAAAGTTGAAGATGTAATAATAGTTAGGAGAGTTTAATGGATATTGAAAAGTTTGATCAGGTAGTGAACAAGTTAAAGGAATCGCAAGACCGAAAAAATCAATCGTTAAAGATGCATGATTTCTTAATCAAAACAACAGATGGAACCTATACGCATAACTTTCGGAGTGAAGCACAACCAAGTGATGTTCGCAGTATTAGTAAAACAATATTGACGCTTGCCTTAGGGCGTGTGATGTTTTTAGCGGATGCTGGGAAATATCCAGCGATTGATGAGGAGAGCGAAGTCTATCCGATTATTAAAGAAGCAATTAATCTAGAAAATACAGATAATCTAGAAAAACTGAAGCAAGTAAAAGTCAAACACTTAATTACGCACACAATTGGCTATGAAGATGTGTTATTGATGCGTGGCGACATTGCCAGTATGGATCATTTCGAGCTTTTAGATTATGTTATCAATTATCCCATTATTCATGAGCCGGGTGAACATTACTTATATTCCAATGCGGGTTTTTATTTATTGAGTGTTGTTTTAGAAGAGTTTCTTCAGGAAGATTTAACTACCTTTTTAGCACGTGAGTTATTTAGTCCATTAGGAATTGAAGAGTTTCAGTGGGATAAATACGGGAAATATCTTGCAGGAGCAACGCGCTTGTGGTTACTTCCAGAAGATTTAGTGAAAATTGCCGAACTATTTTTAAATCAAGGTAAAGTGAATGACGAGGTATTTATTGCAAAAGAGTGGCTTGATAAGATGTTGACACCAGTTACGTATACGAAAGAATTAGATCGTTCGGAGTACACATTTCGAAGATATGCCTATGGTTATGGGACTTGGTTAGCGAAAGAGCCGTTTTACTTTGGGCATGGAACTGATGGGCAGCGCTTAATTATGCTGCCAGAAGAGAGGACAATTATTCTAACATTGGCCGAGCAAGTAGATACTGATCCAATTGACAAGATTCTAAATGAGCTTGTCGAAGGCATACGAAAATAAGAGAGAATAGCAAAGCCTAGCAGGTTAATTTTCCGCTAGGTTTTTTGCTTCTCTACTATTAAAGCAATTCCACTATTTTGTCTTCAAAACTTGAAGGGGTAGTCTGTGGGCTAAATCGTTCCACTACTTTTCCTTCACGATCAATTAAGAATTTAGTAAAGTTCCATTTAATGGCTTTACCAATTCCCGGTTGTTCATTTTTAAGCCATTCAAAGATCGGTGCCGTATCTTTGCCGTTGACTGCGACTGTTTCATTTAAGGGGAAGGTTACTCCAAAATTCATCTGACAAGTAGTGGCCATTGCCTCATCTTCAACCTCTTCTTGTTTAAATTGATTGCTCGGGAAACCTAAGACAACAAACTTCTGGTCTTTATATTTTTGATACAAGGCTTCTAACTCTTCAAACTGAGGAGCCAAGCCACAGCCTGTTGCTGTATTCACAATTAATATTAAGTAATCTTCATAGTCTCGTAAGTTGTATGTTTCACCTGTTGAATTCTTTAATTGGAAATCTTTTAACGTCATCTTTTCACCTCATTTTTTCTCATTGTAGCAGAAATATTAAGAATGATTCAGCCGATTAACTTGTGCACGGGAATCCTGACTTACTTCAAAAAAATATTTCTGATATAATATCAAAGGAATGAACAATAAAAAAGATGATTAAATAAATGAAATAAAAGATACTCAGGTGAAAGGAGTGTTCGGAATGTCAGAGAAAGAAGAAACGCTGGTTGAAAAAGAAGAATTAGCTAAGGCCATTGATGAAATGAGCATATTAAACGAAGAAGAGAAAGACGTCTATCGGGTGGATTCAGACACTATCAGACTCAGCAAGATCGATTATAAATTAATTGAAAATTATAAAGAAGCCTTTGATTTAGAATTAATGGAGAAACGCTATAGTGATTATTTATTGAAATATGATTATATTGTGGGAGATATCTCGTATCAGAAGTTACGCTTACGTGGATTTTTTGATGATAAACGTAAGGGTGTCCCGATTGATATGAAAATATCGAACTTAGAAGATTATTTAGTGGAATATTGTAGTTTTGGAAGTGCTTATTTTGTACTCGAACGGGTAGAGAAAAAAGAAGCCGATCCAGAGTCTTATTTTAAGAAGAGAAAACGAAGAAGTTCGAATAAGCGTCGTCGAAATCGACCAAGACAAGGATCAAAAAATAGAGAACAAAAGAAAAAATAATTAGGTGGTAATTAATCAAGTGATAGAAAAAGAATATGCAGGATATTTAGTTGATTTGGATGGAACGATGTATAATGGGAATGCGAAAATCGAAGAAGCGGCTGGTTTCATTGAGCGACTCCGAGCAACCGGCAAGCCTTTTTTATTTTTGACCAATAATTCTACAGCAAGTCCCACCGATGTTTGTGAAAACTTGATGGTGCGATCAAATGTTGTCTCGTACCCAGATGAAGTTTTTACAAGCACCGAAGCAACCATTCGTTACTTGAAGGAACTAAAAGCGCGTCGTCTCCATGTGATTGGCGATGTTGGCTTGAAAAAGGGACTCAAAGAGGCTGGTTTTGAATTAGCTGCTAATGAAGTCGAATGTGTTGTTGTGGGCTATGATAATGAGGTTGACTTTGAGCAACTTAAAAATGCAACCCTCTTGATTCAGGGGGGAGCGCGTTTTATCGGGACCAATCCAGATACGAATATTCCAACAGAGGAAGGACTTGTTCCTGGGAATGGTGCTTTATTAGCCTTTTTAGAAGCTTCAACGGGTATCAAGCCAGAAATTATGGGGAAACCAGAAGCTTCGATGATGCATGGCGCCCTTAAGAAATTGGGCCTGAAAAAAGAAGAGGTGCTAATGGTTGGGGATAACTATACAACAGATATCCAAGCCGGCATCCAAAATGATATTGATACATTATTAGTTTTAACGGGTTTTACACAAGAAGAAGACTTGCCAAACTTGCCGACGCCAGCGACTTATGTAATTAACACTTTAGCTGACTGGGAAATTAAATAGGAGACGAATATGACTTATAAATTACGTGATTATTTTGGCATCATGAGTATTTTTGTAGCAATTATCACGATTACGATTACGGTAACGATCTGGGCGGTTCCTTTGTTTGAATTTTCGCTTAGACAATTCGATATTCCAAGCAGAGTGGGTCTATCTTTTGAAAAAATTATGGAGAATTACTACATTTTGTTGAAATATCTCCATCTCCCATGGATTGAAACGTTAAGCTTGCCGGACTTTCCAGTATCAGCAAGTGGTGCCTTTCATTTTTATGAAGTGAAGCGATTATTCTATATTAATTATGGCATGCTTGTTCTTTCGCTTGTTGGGTCTGGATTTTATTTACGAAAGTTAAAGCAAACTGCTGGGTTTTGGCGCTTACGCCAAGTCTTTAAGGTAGCCATCTTTGTGCCCTTTGTTTTACTTTTTATTGTGGCGATTGATTTTGACTGGCTTTTTGTTATGTTCCACGAGATTATTTTTAACAATGATGCCTGGCTCTTTAATCCAACAACGGATCCAATTATTAACGTTTTAACACAAGAGTTTTTCATGTATTCCTTTGTCTTAGCCTTTAGTTTGCTAGAATTGTTTTTGGTTTCGGGATATTTCTACTTTAAGAAAAAATCAACTTACTAAAAAAAGCCTCTGAAAGAATTGAAACTCTTTCAAAGGCTTTTAATTTTTTCTGAAACTTAATTATGTTTATCTAATTCTGGTGCAGAGTGAGCAATCCGGCTGGCAGCTGCTGCGGCAATTGCCCCAACGATATCATCTAAGAATGTATTTACTTCACTGCCATCTTTCACTGAGTCTAATCGATTAATTACTTTTGGTTTTAACTTATCTAGATAACCAAAGTTTGTTAGGCCAATTGAACCATAGACGTTCACAATTCCTAAAGCAAGAATCTCGTCGACTCCGAATAAGCCCTCATCATTTCGAATGATTTCAAGTAATGGGCTCGAAAGGTTACCTTCCTCAGCTAAAATATCTAGTTCAATTCCTGTGAGCACTGCATTTTGTACCTCGCGTTTTTGTAAGACAGCTATCACATTATCGAGGCAGCGTTCCATTGTGATGTCTTCTATATAAGGTGCTTGCAGGTCAAAAACAAGTTCAGCAATTTCATCTAATGTAACATCTCTTTCAAGCAGTTTTTTCATTGCTGCTGTTTCTAATTTTGAAGTTGGTTGTTCCATTTACATCTTCCTTTCGTTTTTCTATTCTATCAATAATAACATACATCACTCACATATCATTATTTCTAAGATCGGTGATAATACTATTTATTGCGGTAGGTACTTCACCAAAACCGGTAGCAATCAATCGCACCTTGCCTTCAAATGTAGCTGCATCTCCTGCAGCATAGATTCCACGGACATTTGTTTCCATTTGTTGTGAAACGACCGCACTGCCATTTTTATGTTCGATGCCCCAGTTACTCAATTGCTGATTATCTGAGATAAAGCCAAAGCTGACAATAAAGAAATCGGTTTTGAGGCTTAGCTTCTCTTTACTGCGACTTTTCTGAAAAACAACTTCATGGATTTGATCTTCATCGCCTATTAAGTCGACTGGTGAATAAGGTGTCATCACTTTAATTGTCGATTCTTTCAGTCGACGGACTGAGGCTTCATGTGCGCGGAATCGATGACGTCGATGAACAAGCGTAACTTCTTTTGCAATGCCTTCCAACATTAGTGCCCAATCAACAGCTGAATCCCCGCCACCACAGATGACTACTTTTTTGTTACGGTAGGTTTCAAGTGCATTAACATAGTAATGTAAATTTGTGTCTTCGTATTTTTCGGGATAATCAAACCTTAATTTTCTTGGTTCAAAAGACCCTTGTCCCGCGGTCAGTAAAACAGCCCGACTAAAATGCAGGGCATGATCTGTCTGAACAATAAAAACGCCATCTTCTTGTCCAATAGCTAAGACATTTTCATTCGTATGCACTCGAGGTCTAAAATGACTCATTTGCTGATGTAAGTTAGCGACTAAATCTTTTCCTTTAATGAGTGGGATTGCCCCAATGTCTATAATTTCTTTTTCCGGATAAATCAATTCGATTTGCCCACCAAGAACTGGTAAGCCTTCAATTAGTTTAGTTTTAAGTTCACGCATCCCGGCGTAATAAGAGGCAAACATTCCAATTGGGCCACCACCAATAATGATTAAATCAACGATTTCTTTTTCACGCATGTTTCCAACCCTCCAAGTTGTTCGCAGTAACTATTTGTAAAACATAAAATAAATGAGCGTTGCTAATAAAATACCATAAATAAGTCCAAGCACCACTTCGATTGGCTTGTGTCCAAGAAATTCAGTAGATTGCATTGACGAGCTTGGATTATCGCTCGCCGTTGCTGGTCTTGTCAGTGAATGAATTTCACTAATTAGTTCATTAATAATAATTCCATGTTCACCACTCTGTCGGCGAACCCCCATGGAGTCAAACATGACTAGAATTCCAAAGGTCATTGAAATAGCCGTTAAAGGTGATTCCCAGCCGTGTTCAATAATAATTGCTGTAATGAGGGCCGTGACCCCGGCAGAGTGTGAGCTAGGCATCCCCCCAGTAGAAAACATCAACTGAATGTTCCATCGATTATGTATAAAGTAAGCCACTGGAATCTTCGTAACTTGTGTAATAAAAATTGCAGCCATGGCGGCTACTAAGGGAAAATTAGTTAATATAGGCATAATTCCAACTCTTTTCTAAAAGAATGATGAGACTATCTTAACATTTACTCGCCAGAGTTGTCATCTTTAAAATTCGCTGAGTCAACAAGTTATTTAAAAAGAAGAAAGTACTGTTTTGTTTTAAATTTGCCTCATAATCATGTAAACTAAAGAAAGAAAATATAAAATGGAGGATAAAATTATGACAACATTTCCACAAATTGATTCAGCTGGAACAGAAGTAATTCAAGCAATCATTAATACAAACAAAGGTGCGGTTACGATAGATTTGTATCCAGAGTTAGCACCAAAAACAGTTGAAAACTTTACAGAGCATGCAAAGAACGATTATTACAACGGGATTATTTTCCACCGAATCATCAAAGGTTTTATGATTCAAGGTGGTGACCCAACAGGAACAGGTATGGGTGGCGAAAGTATTTGGGGTGAAGCATTTGAAGATGAATTCACACCTGCTTTGTATAATTTTAGAGGGGCGCTATCAATGGCCAACTCTGGACCAAACACAAATGGTAGCCAGTTTTTCATTGTAACAGCCGATCAAGTACCAGCAAACATGGTTGAGCAGATGAAGGGAACAGGTTATCCAGATGAAGTTACGAATGCCTATAAAGAATTGGGTGGAACGCCATGGCTTGACCAAAGACATACTGTTTTTGGACATGTTGTTGATGGAATGGACGTAATTGAGGCAATTGAAGCTGTTAGAACAGGAATGGGCGATAAGCCAGTAGATGATGTTATTATTGAAAATATTGAAATCTTAGGCTAATAGTTAAATGGTATTTAAGCGAGTATCTTCTATATATTAGATACTTGCTTTTTCTGGAGATATTGATTTAATAATTAATCAATTACCGGTACAATTTAATTATGTTAAAGAGTAGGATTTAATTAATGAAAGAGGTGAAGGGTGAGTTACAAGGATTATAAAATTGGCGATTTATTGGAAGTAGAAGTTTCAGGTATTCAAAGCTATGGAATATTTGCCCGTTTAGATGAAGAAACAAAGGGACTAATTCATATATCTGAAGTGAAGCATGGATATATAGAAGAAGAGTTAGAGGATTTGTTTGAAGTTGGTGACAAGTTAGAGGTAGTAGTTTTAGATATTGATGAATACGATGGTAAAATTAGCTTGTCAATTAGAGCATTAGAAGAAGCAACATCTCATCCATTCTCCAACCGAAAAAAGAATCCTAGATATGGTCGGAAAACCGGAACAGGCTTTGCGAGTTTGGAAAAGAAGTTACCGCAATGGATTAGTGGCAGTGAATAATTCGCAAGGTTTTTATCCTTGCCTTGATTTTAATTAGCATAGTCATATATAATGAGCAAGTTAACAGAGAATCGAAATTTAAGTTTGAAGGAGTAGAGCGCATGAAACATTTATCGTTTGATTATTCAAATGTATTGGACAAATTTGTACGCGAAGAAGAATTAGATCATATTCAGGCACAAGTCAGTTTAGCAGACTCGCAATTAAGAGAAGGTACTGGAGCAGGAAGTGACTTTTTAGGATGGGTTGATCTGCCAGAAAGTTATGATAAAGAGGAATTCAGTCGCATTAAAAAAGCGAGTGAAAAAATTCAGGAAAACTCAGAAATACTTATCGTTATTGGAATAGGTGGATCGTATTTAGGAGCGCGAGCAGCAATTGACTTTTTATCGCATTCGTTTGCTGACCAATTAGATGATGAAAGTCGCAAAGTGCCAAAGGTTTATTATGCAGGAAATAATATCAGCTCAACCTATCTAGCTGATCTAGTTGATGTTGTTAAAGACAAAGACTTCTCAATTAATGTTATTTCCAAATCAGGTACAACAACAGAACCAGCCATTGCTTTCAGAGTGTTTAAAAAATTATTAACTGAAAAATATGGAGAGGAAGCTTTAAAAGATCGTATCTTCATTACAACAGATGCTGAAAGAGGAGCACTCAAAACACTAGCTGATGC
Organism: uncultured Carnobacteriaceae bacterium; assembly: GCA_964425775.1. GTDB lineage: Bacteria > Bacillota > Bacilli > Lactobacillales > Carnobacteriaceae_A > Atopostipes. Next base: position 1,168 of record CAYROB010000030.1, on the reverse strand, counting down.
AGAAGACTATGAAACATTTGTCATTGCAGATGATATTGGTGGACGATTCTCAGTCCTAACTGCAGTAGGTTTACTACCAATTGCTGTTGCCGGCGGAGACATCGATGAATTAATGCGTGGTGCACAAGATGCAATGAAGGCTTATGCAAGTGATCAACTTGCAGAGAATGAAGCTTATCAATACGCAGCTATAAGAAATGTTTTACACCGTAAAGGTAAAAATATTGAGATGCTTGTTAACTATGAACCACGATTAAGATACTTTAACGAATGGTGGAGACAGCTATACGGAGAGTCAGAAGGAAAAGATCAGCGTGGAATCTATCCAACAAGTGGAAACTTCTCGACTGACTTACATTCTGTCGGACAATATGTTCAAGATGGTCGTCGCGAGATGATGGAGACCGTTCTTAAAATTAAAGAACCAACACGCTCAATCGACATACCTGTTCAAGAAGATGATTTAGATGGTTTAGGATACTTGGAAGGTAAAGATGTTGATTTTGTAAATGATAAAGCCTTTGAAGGAACTTTACTTGCGCATGTTGATGGCGGTATTCCAGTATTTGTCCTAGAATTACCAGATGCATCAGCTTACACACTTGGACATTTATTCTATTTCTTTGAAATTGCAGTAGCTGTATCAGGTTACTTGAATAGCGTAAATCCATTTGATCAACCGGGAGTAGAAGATTATAAAGCAAACATGTTTGCTCTATTAGGTAAGCCGGGCTATGAAGAGTTATCTAAAGAACTACAGGCACGTCTAAATAAATAAAAAGTAACATTATATAGAAGGATTGCAGATAATTATCTGTAATCCTTCTTTTAGTTACAAGGTAAAAACCTGCTAATACAATGTTTGATCATTTTTTTAAAAGAAAAGATCAATTAAAGCAAAAAAAGGCTTGACAGTTAATTGAATGCTTGGTATACTATTTCTCGTTGCTTGGTTAAGAGCGACAGACAAAAAGTAAACTTCATTTGTTTTGAAGAAATGTCAAAAACTTAATTCTTTAACAAAAAGAAAAAAGTCCTTGACAAACGAAGTCAGATGAGATATACTAATTAAGCAGTCAAGAAAGCGAACGAATGTTTGCGGGCTGCGCAATGGATCTTTGAAAACTGAACAAAGTAATACAACCAAAATGTGCAGGGAGTTTTAGTG
>CAYROB010000029.1:0-10233 GCA_964425775.1 uncultured Carnobacteriaceae bacterium | reverse complement strand
GCCATAAAACAACAAGAACTTGTGCGCTATCAACATCTTCGAGATCTAAATTATAAAAACGCTTCGAGACATCAATGATTGGTAAGATTTCATCTTCAATCTCCATCACACCCATCATATAATCTGAACTCTCAGGTATTTGTGTCACACCTTCTAATGCGATGATTCGGCTAGTTGTTGCAATTGGTACTGCAAATTTTTGTTTAGACACTCGATAAACTATAAATTGGCTCATCTTTATACTCCCTCTTTTCTAACTCATTTATTTATACTATATTCTTTTATTGCATAATGTCATATAGTTATAGTATCGGCCTTTTACGAATAAAATTAAGTGTAGCCTCAATCTTCCTATAGAAACTACTTGTAAAACTTTCAGGATACTAATATACCTAATACATCACTAATACATCACTAATACATCATATAATAAAAAAAAGAGTAAAGCACCTTTTAAAATGCTTTACCCTTTTACTAAAACATTTAATTCTTATTTAAATTCTTTTAAAGCCGCATCATATTGCGTATCATTGTCTTTTATCTTTTCCCGTAAAGAATCTGTCAATACACGTGCTGTTTCTGCTGTTACTTTACCATCCGCTGTTAAATCATTGTCACTTTGAACTTTCTTTATTGCCTCTTGGACAGTCTCGTCATAGACGTTTGTCGTACTGACACTATAACCTAATGCTTTTAAGACTTCCTTTAGATTGATTACCTCAGGTGAAGCTTCCCCTAATTTGAAAGTATCACTTGTATTTACAACAAATAAGCGCGCATACTCAGGAAGCTTTACATCAACGTCCGGCTGGATTCCTTTTTCATTAATCCATTCTCCATCCGCTGTTAACCATTTACCGGCTGTAAACTTCATCTCTTCTTTAACAGATAAATCAACAATACTCTGAATCGTTCCTTTGCCAAAGCTAGCTTGTCCATAAATTGGGATACCTACAGACTGCATTGCTCCAGCAAGAATCTCTGATGCACTTGCACTTCCTTCATCAATCAGTAAGACTGCGTCGCCCTCATATTTAAAAGTCCCGTAGTCATCAGATGCAGGATATACAGTTGGTTCAGTATCGTCACGATACTCTGTCATTGTAAGCGGCTCACCATTTGGCACAAAGATATTCGAGACTTGCAAGGCAATATTGAGTAGTCCTCCTGGGTTTCCTCGTACATCAAAAATAATCTTAGAAACTCCCTCAGCTTCTAAACTTTTAATCGCTTCAACCGTTTCTTCATAGGTCGGTGCATTAAAGTTAACAATATTTACATAGCCTATTGATGAATCATCTGCATCAACTTCATAGAAAACTGTTTCAACTGGTATCGTTGCTCTTGTCAGTGTAAGCGTAAATTGCTGCTCTCCTCTACGAATGAGCATCGTTACTTCTGATCCTTCTGGGCCTCGAATTAACGCGACCGCTTCATTAATCGTTAACTCAGCTACTGACTCACCATCTACTTCAACTACCAAGTCATTGGGTTGGAGTCCAGCTTCCTCTGCTGGTGAATTGGCAATTGGAGAGATTATCCGGACAAATTCGCCCTCTTTCATAACCTCAGCACCAATCCCTTGGAATGAACCTGATATATCATCTTCTAAATTCGCAGCTTCCACTTCATTTAGATAGACCGTATATGGATCGCCAATGGCTTTTGACATCCCATCCAACGCTCCTTCAATTAGTACGTCAGAATCCACCTCTTCAAAGTACGAATTTTTAAGTACAGCAAACATTTTTGCGATACTCGCAAATTCATCCGAGCTCGGTTGAAGATACTGATCATCAATCACTGAATCTTTTCCTAAAATAATTTCTTCAGATCCAGTACTATTTCCAGAAAGCAAATAGTCAGCCCCATACATTCCGGCTGCACCGACGAACAAAGCAATCAGTAGAGTCAATACATACCGTCTCTTTGTTAAATTGATTTCTTTTTTATTTTCTTCACTTTCTTTCATAGTCACTGTCTCCTCTTAAGTAAAAATTTTAATGTGGATTAGTTATGTTCAAGTGCTGCTTCTAACGCAATAATAATCATATCATCAAACGTTGTTTCACGTTCTTCAGCTGTTGTTTCTTCTCCTGTAATAATATGGTCACTAATTGTTAAAATGGCGAGTGCTTTCTTACCATGCTTGGCTGCGATTGTATATAAAGCAGACGCTTCCATTTCTGTAGCAAGCACACCGTAATCAGCTAGTTTTTGTTTGTCTAATTCGTCATTATAGAAGCGATCTGCTGTAAGTACATTACCTACTTTTACATCATATCCATGTTCAATTGACTGATCATATGCTGATTTCAGTAAACCAAAATCTGCTAAAGGTGCAAAATCAACTTGGTTATTAAAGATTTGACGGTTCATTCCTGAGTCAGTCGTTGCTCCTTGTGCAAGGACAACATCACGTACGTGTGTATCTAAATGCATCGCACCAGCAGAACCAACACGAATTAAAACTTCAACATCATATTCTCTAATTAATTCTTCGACATAAATACTAATTGAAGGTGCGCCCATTCCTGTACCTTGTACTGAAATTGGTACGCCTTTGTATGTTCCAGTGAAACCAAACATGTTACGAACTGTATTATATTTTTTGACATCATCTAAAAACTTTTCTGCAATATATTTTGCTCGTAGTGGGTCACCTGGTAATAATACGATTTTTGCAATTTCGCCTGTTTCTGCTCCAATATGTGTACTCATAAATAAATTCTCCTCTATAATTTCATTTTTATTTTGTTTGATAATATTTTTGATAGTATTCCCAAGCCTCATCAAAGATTGTCATTGAGGGAAGATAGTCAACATTCATTTCTAAATGCTCGCTTATTTCCTCATAATCCTCTGATTGTTTTGGAAACATTCGATCCTTAAACGCATCATTCGCAAAGAAGGTAATCGCTTCTTGTTTATGCGGATCACGCTCTGTCATTAAATAGTTATAAAAACTCATTTGCATTTCTAACACCTACTATCCATCTTACCCTGAGTGTACTCACTTTTCTTGCCTCTCCTGCCATTCAGCACGCTCTTCTTTTTCTTTCTGGTAGCGCTTTTTATTTTTTCGATAAAAATCTTGGTGCTCCTCTTCAGCTAGATAAAAAGTCGGTGCTTCTTCGATCGTAACAACAATTGGCTCCTTGTACTTTCCACTATCTTCTAAGCGCAGCTTTGAATCCTCAGCAATTTTCTTTTGTTCCGGAGTATAATAATAAATAACTGGCCGATAACTCTCACCCCGGTCCATGAACTGTCCACCTGCATCTGTTGGGTCAGTCACTTCCCAATAAGTGTTGACTAATTCGTCAAAAGAAACTTCTCTAGGGTCAAAAGTAATCTGTACAACCTCCGTATGACCGGATGTTTGACTTTTTACTTCTTCGTAAGTTGGATTCTCAATGTGTCCACCTGCATAACCAGATAGCACTTTTTCGATACCAGGTCTTGTGTCAAATGGTTCAACCATGCACCAAAAACAGCCGCCGGCAAATAAGGCCTTCTCCATTCGTTGACTCCTTTCTCTAAATTCTCGTATAATTCTTCTCTAATTCTGACAGCTACTCTTTGTCAAAATTCAGAGCTTCTATAAGTGTAGCTTGATTTACTGATAATTTCAATTGAATTTCATTATTTTCCAAGTCAATTTTTTTCATAGTGATACCTATACCATGACGAGTGCTTAACTCATTAAAATCAATGAGTATTATTTTGGCAGCACTATCAACTCCGATATAAAAAGGAAGTTCAAGTTCACCTGCCAGCAAACTAAGAACTGCACTCACCGGTAAAGAAAAGTTAGCCAACTCAATCGCATTTGCACGTAACTGCAAATTTCCATCTTCTGTTACATAAGGATCCAAGAAAAGGATGTATGGGACCTCAAATGTAAATAGTTTAACGGTCGAACGAATTTCCAGCTGATCGTCTAGAATTACCTCGTAAGATAGCTGTTCATCAATCAACATCGCCTCAATCGATTGATTCATTAGCACTTCTGCATCTTCTGTTGTAATTGTGCTAACTAGAGATAATTCATTCGTTAATTCTGTTGTGTTTTTTGGGTCCGACTCTTTTATGGAGACAGGTTGTAAGGCTCTTACAAACAAAAACAATCCTATAACAATTAGGCTAACAAGGGATAAAAAAGCCCATTTCCAGAAATTTATTGATGTCTTCTCTTTGTTATTTCGACTTCGTTTTTCGTTCATTGAATCATCTCCACAATATTCAAATTACCCAAGGGGATTGCTTGGATTTTTACGTTCATAAAGATAAAATCGATGAGCATGCTTATTTTTACGGTCGATTACGCCATCCACGCTATCTACACAGCGAAAATTACGGTAGTTAATTTCTGGCATATACGTATCTCCATCAAAAACCTCATGAATAATTGTGCGATGCAAAACATTGACTTCTTCGATGAATAATTCAAAAAGGTGCGTTCCACCAATTACGTGAACTGGTTTTTTAATCTGTTCTTGCTTTAGATAGTCCAAGACCTCTTCTTTACTATGACAGATAACTACACCCTCTGCTTTATAATCTGGATTACGCGTCATCACAATGTTAATACGATTTTTCAACGGGGGATTTGGAATCCCCTCATATGTTTTACGTCCCATAACAACAACATCACCTGTTGTCACGTTAACAAAATGTTTCATCTCCCCCGGCAGGTGCCAAGGCAAGTCATTATCTCTTCCAATTAGACCCTCTGAATCTTCTGCCCAAACAAAACTAATATAAGGGGCTTTAACACTCAAGTTTTCCAGACTAATTTCCTTTGCCATATATTTGAACTCCTTCTTATACTATAGTTTTTTATCAGACTGCAATTGGTGCGCGTATTCCCTTTGCGGGCTTGTAATTTTCTACTTGAATATCGTCTACTTCAAAATCAAAAACACTTTCTTTATCTTTATTTAAAATCAATTGTGGCAACTCTTTTGTTTCTCGTGAAAGTTGAAGGTTAATTTGATCCATGTGGTTTGAATATAAGTGTGCATCACCTAACGTATGAATAAACTCTCCAACCTCTAGTCCTGTTTCTTGGGCAATTAAATGTGTCAACAAGGCATAACTGGCTATGTTAAAAGGAACACCTAAGAAAACGTCAGCACTGCGCTGGTACAACTGACAACTTAACTTTCCATCCGCCACGTAAAACTGGAACAAGGTGTGACATGGTGGTAAAGCCATATCTTCAATTTCAGCTGGATTCCAAGCTGAGACAATATGTCTTCGAGAATCTGGATTATTTTTAATAGATTCAATCACATTTTCAATTTGATCAATTGTGCCACCTTCGGAATCTGGCCATGAACGCCATTGTGCACCGTAGACATTTCCTAAACTACCATGTTTTTCAGCAAAATCTTCATCTTCCAAGACTTGCTTTCTAAATTGATTCAATTCTACTTGATACACTTCGTTAAAGGCCTCGTCCTCCAACGCACGTATTCCAAAGTTGGTCATGTCTGGTCCTTTATAGTCTTCACTTGCCACATATCGTTCAAATGCCCACTCATCCCAAATGTGATTTTTATGTTCTAAAAGATAACGAATATTTGTATCACCCTTTAAGAACCACAGTAATTCAGATTTAATTAAGCCAAAAGCGACACGTTTGGTTGTTAAAAGAGGAAAACCCTCTTGTAGGTCAAATCGCATTTGATGCCCAAAAATTGATTTTGTTCCTACACCTGTTCGATCGTTCTTTGTCATTCCTTCATCTAAAATTTTTTGCGCTAACTCTAAATATTGTTTCATTGATAAATTCCCCCTATTTAATTATACCTTTTAAACAAATTGACTTAAATATTCCCATCGCTCATATTTCAGATCCAGTTGATTCTGAAGCTCCGTTTTTTCTTTGAATAGAAGATCTATTTTTCCAAAATCACTACCCGCTGAAATAATGGCTTCATCAAGTTCTTCGATTGTCATTTCCATTTCCATAATTTTATCTTCGATAGTTGCCCATTCTTTTTCTTCCATGTAACTTAGCTTTGTTTTTTCCCGAGGTTTTTTAGCTACTTTTTCTGTTGAAAGAACTTGAGTTTCCTCTTTACTTTCGACACTTTTTTGTTCTTTTTCTGAAGCCTCAAAGTATTCATCTGCAGTACCAAAGAATTCGCTAATCTTTCCATTGCCTTCGAAGACCAAAAATTTATCGGTCACTTTATCGAGGAAGTACCGGTCGTGGGACACTACAACTACCGCTCCTGGGAACTCTTCCAAATAATCTTCCAAAACGTTCATAGTATCAATATCCAAGTTGTTAGTTGGCTCATCAAACAATAGCACATTTGGCCGTTCCATCAACAATCTGACGAGATAAAGTCTTCTTCTTTCACCCCCAGATAACGATCGAACAAGTGCCCCGTGTTGTGATTTTGGGAACATAAATTGTTCGAGTAACTGAGAGATATTTGTGGAAGTTCCATCTCTTCGCGAAACTTCATTTGCCACTTCTTGTAAATAATTGATGATTCGTTGATCACCTGGAACATCAATATTATCTTGTTGAAAATATCCTACGCGAACAGTTTCTCCTACCAACAATTCACCGGAATCTAATTCAAGCTTTTCAGCAAGTAAATTTAGCAGTGTTGATTTTCCAGCACCGTTTGCACCTGTGATTCCAATTCGATCATGACGCTGAATGATGTAATTGAAATCTTTTAAAATAGTCTGGTCATTAATTGAATAGTTTGCATCTTCTAATGTAAAGACTTGGTCACCTAAACGGGTACTTGCTAAATCAATATTTAAATCGAATTTTTGCTGGGATTGTGAAGCGGCCCCTTTTAATTTCTCAAAGCGCTCAATCCGTGCTTTTTGTTTGGTTCCTCTAGCGCGCACGCCTTCTCGCATCCAAGCTAATTCTTGTTTATAAAGTTGCTGCGTTTTGTGATCAGCTTGGGCCTGAAGTTCTTCTCGCTCTGCTTTTTCTTCTAGATATTTTTGATAATTTCCGGAATATTCTTCTAGATTCCCCTGATCCAATTCAATAATTTGATCCACAATTCGATCTAAGAAATAGCGATCGTGCGTAACCATGAATAAGGCACCTTTATAGTTAATTAAATAGTTTTCCAACCAGCGAATCATTTCAAAATCTAAGTGGTTGGTCGGCTCATCTAAAATCAGTAAGTCCGCACTTTCAATCAAGACTTGTGCAAGTGCGACTCTTTTTTGTTGACCGCCCGACATTTCGCCAATCTTTTTATCCATATTGTGAATGCCTAAAATAGACAGGATCCGCTTTGCTGTTGCATCTGCATTCCAAGCATCATTTGAATCCATCGCTTGTTGCGCACGTGTAAAACGTGCCAGTATCTGCTCATTCTCTGGATCTTCAGCTAATTCCAGTAGAGCATTTTGGTAAGTTCGAACTGTATTCATAATAGGTGTGTCTTTTTCAAAAACGGTTTCTAATACATTCTTATTATCATCCAAATCTGGTTCTTGGCTTAAATAAGCAATCTGATAGTCACCCGGTTTCATAATGTTTCCGGAATCTGGTTCAAATTCTCCAGCTAACGTTTTTAACATCGTTGACTTCCCTGTTCCATTTCGACCAATTAGCCCAATCTTTTCATCACTTCGAATTGAAAAGTCAATACGGTTAAACAGTTGTTTACTAGCAGTTGCATGCGTTAAATTCTCGATTTTCATTTCTTTCAACAATACCATTCCTTCATCTAAAAAGAATTCATTTAAACACAACAATGTATTTATTTTAACATAATTTTAATGATTATCATATTATTTCACCAAATCTCTTGATACGATTTCAGACAAAGACTGGTACTTAATTGACTTAAAGGCTCTATTTCCTTTATACTTTAAATGTAGTGTGAGGGACTTCTATATTGGATTTGGGGGATTGCCATGACAAAAAAAGGTACAGTTAAATGGTTCAGTAATCAAAAAGGTTATGGTTTCATTGAATACGAAGATAGTGAAGAGATTTTTGTACACTTCACTGGGATTCAAATGGATGGTTATCGAAAATTGGAAGCAGGACAAGCTGTTGAATTTAAAGCAGTAGAAGGCGCACGTGGCTTACAAGCTACTGAAGTTGTTCTACTAGAAGATGACTAATTCTTTAAACGCACGATACACTATAAAAAAACAGCTAGTGAACATTCACTGGCTGTTTTTTCATTTATGTATCTTTGAGGTAGAGCGAAGAAATTTCAGGATGATGTGTAACAAGCCAATTTAATAGTTTCTCTTTATTTTTTTCTTTCAAATAAATATTGATTCGCTTGCGTCTTTTCGTCTCTACTTCAATGAGTGAACTATTTTCATAGAAAAAACACTCATTCACATCCTGTAAATCAATTTCTTTTCCTTTAAAGAATTTAAAATAGACCAACTTTAACTGGTCTCCTTCAATCAGCAAATAGCTAGCTTGTCTCAAATAAATTAAAACAAGTGTTAGCAAAGCAAAAAAGACTGAATACCAATTAAATCGCAATAAATTAGATGCAAATAGAAAGGTTAAACCAAAAGAAATAAAGCAAATGGATTTATAAATAATTTCATAAGCCAGTTCAAAACGAATTGGTATTTGAATGGATTCTTTTTTATTTTTCATAATTATTTACCAAACTTTCTAAATAATAAGTAGGTGATGAAATGATACGACTTTATACAGATGCTGCTGTCAGTGGTGACCCTGGTCACGCAGGCATTGGTGTGTTAATTCTGTTTGACCAAGAACAAAAGCAGTACGCGATCCCACTAGAACAAGATCAATGGAACACGCATCTTGCTGAATTCCATGCATTGCTTTACGGTCTTCGTCTACTCGTAGACGATGGAATGACTGACCAAATGACTTTTTGTTATACCGATAGTCAAATTGTAGCACAATCAATTGAAAAATCTTATGTAAAAAACAAAGAGTATAACAAATATTTAACAGAGATTTTAGAATTAATGGACGAATTCCTTTACCTATCCGTCCAATGGATTCCAAATCGCGAAAATAAAGGTGCAGATAATTTAGCCCGTCAGGCGTTAAGGCAAGCAATCAATGTTGAATAGCTGCCTTTAGACATACAGTTTAACAAGTGAATGAGAATTAGTTGTGAACATTTCTAGCAAAAATAAATACTCCCAGAGAATTTATAAGGTCTACTGGGAGTACTTTTTATTGATTTTTCTAGAATAATTCAACTTACTCTATTATTTCATCTATCTTTAACAATTCAGGTTTTGACGATTTGCCATTTTTGGTCACCGACACATAAAATTCAAAACCTTTTGACTCTAAGAAGCGGAGGTATGGTTTGATTTCAATATATTGCTCAGGCGCTAAGACACCTACCATTTTATTGTTATCTTCTGCTTTCGCAACTGCTTGAGCACCATATGATGCAGATAATGCTGTGGCTGAATTCATTTGTGCACCCACTGTATATTCATAACTCATTGGTTGCCCATCTTTTTCACCTATTACCTCAACATGAACTTGTGATTCAACTTCTTCTGCACCTTCTATTTCTTTAGGATCTGCTTTAGGCGCTTCATTCATCAGTGCAAAGACAATGTCTCTTCGATTTATTTCTTTCCCATTTACTGTAATTGGTGCATTTGCTGCAAGACCAATGGCTTCAAAAACCTTTAAGTTCGCAACATCACTCGATTCTGGCCACAAGTTTCCACGGTTTGTTACGGTTTTTACATTAGGAATGTTTTTAGCTAAAGTTAGTGGCTCACCATGGCCAAGATAGTGAACTGGATAAGGTTCTTTCGGTGCAATGAACTGAACTTTCTTAGTACCTGTCGCCGATTCAACTTCAGTCATTTTTCCATCGAGAAACTGTGGGTTTGTTCCCGTTGCCATTTCTAAGGCATGATACAATGTTGACCCTAAGCTTCGCTCATCATTCGATTCACTTACTGCACTTACAATCCAGTTTGTATGTATTTCATCAGTTCGGTCTAATTCCTTCGATCCCAATAGTGCTAAGATATTAGTAGTTCCTGGGCTAACTCCCTGACAAATAAGAGCAGTTATTCCTGCATCTTTACACTTATCATCATACTCTAATAATATCTCAACAGCTGATGAATCATCCGCTACATCAACATAATCAATTTCTTCTTCAATACATGCTTCCAATACATGTTGAGCCGTTTTATGAACCTCCCCGCACTGTAAAGTTCACAGATGGGGGTTTCTAAAGAAGATTG
>CAYROB010000028.1:0-10490 GCA_964425775.1 uncultured Carnobacteriaceae bacterium | reverse complement strand
TATGGCGATGATACTCATCTCATTCAGCGTGTTCAAGCAAATGAATCAGACACTCAAGCAAATGAGATAGTAAAAGTCTCTCCTAACCCTGATTATTTACTGGAGCAATGGAATCTTAACCTGATGAATATTGGTGAAGCCTGGGCCGATGGATACACCGGGCGTGGAGTCAAGATCGCTATTTTAGATACCGGTTTTTACCATCGCCACCCTGATATTTCAATGGCTGGGGGATATTCTGTTTTTTCAGATGATCCTTGGTCCCATGATCATTCTGGTCACGGAACCCATATTGCTGGTATTATTTCTGCTAAAAGAAATACTGATTACCAGGGAATCGCTCCTGATGCCGAGGTTTATGGTATTAAAATCTATCATAGTGATGATATTAATGAGTTTGATGAAGTCTCTACAAATGTAACTAGTGTGATTAAAGGAATCCGGCAAGCCATTATTATGGAAGCAGACATTCTTGTGATTAGCTCCGGCCTAAATTATCATGACGATGATTTGTATGCAATTATCAAAGAAGCCTACGAACAAGATATAATGATTTTGGCAGCCTCAGGAAATAGTAACTTAGCTGTGAATTATCCGGCCAAATATAGTGAAGTCATTGCCATAACCGCTGTCGACGAAGAATTGAATCCAGCACTTGATATTATCTATGGCCAAGAAAATGAGTTTAGCGCTCCCGGCGTCAACATTGGCGGTTTATCCATACCAGATAGTACGTATAGTTATCCTTATATTTTTATGAGCGGATCATCTCAAGCTACCCCTCATGCTGCAGGGTTAGCAGCTATACTTATGCAGAAATATGGCGAAAGAGGCGAAGCAATTCGAGAAATCATGCAAGAACAAGCAATAAACATTGGTGATCCTGGTTTATTTGGCTATGGTCTTTTATATTACCAACCAAATAATGCTCCAAAAAGTAATCTTTCCAAAAAAGAAAGTGATATAAGTGCAGAGGAAAAACGTGAGCAAGATATAAGTGAGAACTCAGAGGAAAGTGAAGTGCGCAAACCATTTTCTTCAAGAGAAGCAAAAAAAGATTTGGATGATGATGAACTTTTAACTTATCGCCAAGCTGTTGTTACAATTGATGATCAAGGATTAGGAAAGCTCAGTGGAAATATCTTTTCACTTATTGAAGCTGGAGGAACACTGGAGTTTTTGATGGGCAACTCTACATCTTTACGTCTAACAGAAGAACAAATCTATGAAATTCGCCAAAATAACTTAACAATTATTTTAGCCAAAGAGGAAATGACTTGGAAAATTCCACCATCTAACTTTGTTCCTGGTCAAGCAGTTCTACGCTTTTATGAAGGCAAACCTGTAGGAATAATTGACAATCCAAATGTTATCGCAAAAATTGCAACCACTTCAATCTTCCAGAAAGACACAAGACAAGGGCTTTACCCAAGTCAAATGGAAGTGCAGTTTGATATAGATAATCCTGAGCTACTCAAACCACAAAAACTCAAAGCCGCATACTTTGATAAAGAAAACGCTGAATGGTTCACTTTAGATAAAGAGATAGATAACGAAGCAATCTCTTTACTAACAAGACATACTGGTACAATGGGGCTTTTCGATTCTGAGGAAATTATTGAGACGTCCGTTATTGATGATGTGATTGAAAATCCTTATCCTTTAGTTTTAGACTTAAGAATAATTGTAGGTCTCGTAGCTTTTACTTTAACTATCCTAAGCTTCCTTCTCACAAAAAGAAAAAACTAAAAAAGAGTTGCCTCATTTTAAAATAAGGTAACTCTTTTTATTTATTATTCTTCTGAGCGAATCAGCTCTAACCTATTCACTAAACTTAAATAGATTTTTTCACCATCTATCAGTTCAATTTTGGCTCTTTCTTTAAGTGATTCTTGAGATTCTACTAAATCTGTTGGCTTGCCCATCAATAATTCAATCACGCGGGGAGTTGAACTTTCATCAAATATATACATTTCTGTATGGTGGGGAGCAATTAAATTGGATAGTATATATTCTCCCGCGGTAAGATGCTGACCAACTTCATAAATACCTGCTGTTAAATATACAATGCCCCTCTCTTCCAAAATCTGGATTGGCTGTTGCACATTCATTCGATCAAGATTCTCAATTAAATCGGGTAGGTCCATTAAAATATACGGGTCTGCGGGCAATCTATCCTGATAAAAAACGGTAATTTCTGCATCTTTTCCAATGATTGTTATTTCGTGTCCTGGAAGTAAGTCAAACTGAGCTGTTAATTGTCCATATTCTGAATGAAACAGGTTCTCAAAATATACTTCACCTACTTCATCACGCACAATTAAATTTCCCACGTGCACATCATAATTTTCAGTGGAAAAAGAGCTCTCATTTCCTAAGAGTGATGCACGACCAGCCGGTAAATCCTCCCCTATGATATAACGCCCTTCTTCTAATAAAAAAGGCTCCTCGTTTGGGTAAGTAAGACTCTTTTGCAACATATCTTCGCTAAAGGAATGTCGGATGTAATAATCTTTTTCTGCACCGATCACTTCAGCCGTTGTTCGATACGTTTCGATTGCTGGTTCATTTGGTTTGATTGCCTGACCATCATAAAGTGGTGTCCTTAAGCCAGTATATTTACTACAGGATGTTAAAAATAATAAGGTAACAGCTACAAAACCAAATACTACTTTTTGCTTATTAAACTTTCTCATCAGCTTATTCCCTCCGATCAAACGAGTGAATATCTAATCCATAAAGGTAAGAGTAATACTCTGACGTTCCTAATGGACCGATTTCAATACTATCTAGTGTCATTTCTCGCAGTCTTTTATAAAGCCTTTGGTCTGCTTCTATAGTTAAATCATCAATTGGTATACATAAGACTTCATTACTTAAATGAATGGTGTTCTCAGTTAGAAAACCCTCTCTTTCAAGCAACTTAACTTGTTTATCTTGTGCCGTAATTTTATAAAAAAGCGGTCTTTCTTTATTTAAATCATTAATTCGATGAATCTCTTTATCTTTTAAGAAAAATACCTTGTCGGCATACTCATCTAAATTGTCTAATAGGTGAGAGGCAATAATAACAATTTTCCCCTCGCGACGTAATTCGATTAAAACTCCTGAAACAAGCGATACATTCTCCGGATCTAACCCATTCATTACTTCATCCATAAACATAATAGGCGTATCGGCTGCTACCATCATTGCAAAACAGAGTCGCTGCCGCATACCTAGTGAGTACTCCTCTACTTTTCGATCCACATAGTCTTCCATTTGCAGACGCAAAATAATATCGTTCACTTCTTCTTCCTTACCAGACCAGATTTGTGCATACATCGCAATATGCTCGCGTCCAGTAAAGTTTTCAAATAAATCTGCTTGATCCGGAAAAAATGTAATTTGCTGGTGCAAAGCAAGAACGTCTTGGTCACTCGCAGTGTATTCTTTCCCATTCACGAAAACTTGTCCTGAGTTTATTGGAATAAAGCGCATCACCGCATTAAATAATGTTGTTTTACCAGTTCCATTTGGTGCCACAAGTCCTATCAATTGACTCCTTTCCAGATAAAAAGAGATATCTCTTAAGACTTCGAAATCACCATAGGATACTGAGACGTTTTTAATTTCTAGTGTCATCTTTCTTCTCTCCTTTGTAGGCCCGCTGTTTTAGTGGGGATATAAGAAAATACTTGGTCAAATATAAGCTCTAGAATAATGATCAACACCCCATATGCGAATAGCCCTTTCCACCATACAATACCATTTAAACCAACATTTCTAGCTGTTGTTCCTTGGATCACTTCAAATATATTTAAATAAAGACTTGGTTGCCACGAGCTAAAAGCCGGTATAAATGTCCAAATTTGAGGAAGAGCAAATAGACTACTGACAATTAAAATAGTGATATAAATATTTTTGAATATCCAGCTTAAACCAGTTGTGATAAGCACTAAAACATAAGACAAAACAAATGATAAAAGTGCTGAAATCAGCAAATATTGCCACAAGGGGATGTATTCAATTTGACCGTTTTGAAAAACGGCTGTTGGATAGTTAAAACTTCCACCGGTTTCAATGGTTAAACTGATCAAATAACTAATAACTGTTCCGACAATAAAAGTCAGCCAAAACAGGCCAGATAAAATCACTGTGCGCAAGCGCCATTGGGTCTTCCAAGGGATAGGTAGCCCTTGGGTTAAGCTCCAGTTTCGTTCCTGATCTCTACTAAATTGATCCGCTCCTAAAATCGCAATGAAAATAAAAAGACCAATACCTGCCAGTAACTCCAACTCCACCTTGACCATTTGCGTTGCTGAATAAGGATTCCACTCAATATCTAACCCACTTTTTTCTAATGCGTCATAAAACCGCTCTTCTTGCTCTACTGCTGCTAAAGGTGGTAAATAAATTTCTGTCAACAAATCATAAGATTCAAAATCTTTTGCATCATGTAAAAACAGGTTGTTCCCTACAATAGTACGCCCATTTCCAATATAATCAGGTAATAATTCCATTCCTTGAATCCTATTTCCTTGTTGTTGACTTAAGATATACCGATTAACTCCTAAGGAAACAGAATTAGAACCAAGGGCTGCTTGTACTTCTTGCCCCAAATCCGTTTCAAAATGACTCTGAGGAATTAAACGATAAACTTGTCTTTCATCTTGATACTCTTCACTCATCTCAACAGCTGGAAATGTCACATTTTGTTGCCGGTAAAGCAAAGAAAATGAAGCAAAGAAAATGAAAAAGAGAAGAACTAGCACACGTGTTTTCCAATCTCGCATAATTCTTAATAGATTCCACTTCGTAATTTTCTCCATAGCTCTTCCCCCCTAACTGACAAAGACTTGTCGTGTAATTTTTTTAGATGTTAAATAAGTGAGTAGCTCTACCACAAGGATACTGCCGAATAATACGAACAAACCTCGACTATAGAGCGTCGGTATCGCTTCTAACATTTTAAATTCAAAACGCCCTGTTATAATACTACCAAAATCGATATAGGTTTGTGGTAAATAAGTAATGTTGACCCTAGCCAGCCGTGCATAATCTGCCCCATAATAAATAAATTGAAATAGGACGGTGAAAATACCAACTACCATTGTGACAACGCCATGTCGCGTCAATAAACTTAACAATGTATTCAACCGGGTAAAGAGATAGGCAAGTAATAAAACAAACGGAAGTGAACGGACCATAAACCAACCGATTGTTTTCACCTGGTAATTATCCAAGTTCATATAGCCTTGGTCAAAAAATGCTTCGTGGTAACCAATAGGTAAAGAAAACGAGCCAAAGCCGTAAAGTATTCCATTTAATAGTAGAAATAATGCTAATAGTGACAGATAAAATACTCCGACAAAACCAAGAGCAGTTAACGATTGCACCAACAAATACTTCTGCCAGTTAATCGGTTGTGCTATTTTTTGTGTTTTGAGTGAACGATCTTTGGCATGGATATCACTTATTAAAAAGATTAAGCCGATGAGTAATAAGATAGGACCTAGTCCAATTAAAAACAAATAGACTTGCTGTAAACTCGTTCGATCGTGTATCAAATGAAAAGATATATCCTCTACTTCTTCTAAATAAGCTTGGTTTTTTTGCTGTTGATAGGGTTGTTCTTCTTTGTAACCAAATATACTATAGGCTAACTGCTCAAGTCCTTGCTCTTCCAGCTCTTTATTTGTTGGAGGTAAATAGTTTATTTCTATGTACCGCCGTGCATCCCCTTGCCTAAGAGCCGTTAACAACTCTCGTTGGGTCACATACTCATTTCTTTGCATGCTATAAGCACTTGTTCCAGTCAGCATATTTGGCAAAATTAAACCCGCATCTAGTGCATCTTCAAACTGAACCACGTTCCCATTCATTTCTCTTTCAAACGTATCTAACTCGATTTCAGCTTCCCCTGAGATATTTGGCAATATGAATAAAGAATACATCAGAACTAGTCCAGTAGTAACCATCATAAACAAACGGTTTTTCTCACTGCGCCACATATACTGAATTGTTTCTTTGATTGTTCCAACCATAAAACAGTCTCCTTTCTGCTTACTTTTCTATTTTAGCGATAAACTAATCAATCTCAATGCGTGCATGGCTTCCTTCTTTGACCTTCTCAACAAGGATCCTTGCTGGTATACGGTCTTTCAGTTCATCCACATGAGAGATTACGCCGATTAGTCGTCCAGATGACTGTAGGTCCATTAATGTTTCAATCGCCATTTCTAAAGAATCCGTATCGAGTGTTCCAAATCCTTCGTCAATAAATAATGTATCAATTTGGACACCACCTCTTTGACTTTGAATGACATCACTCAACCCCAACGCGAGCGCTAATGAAGCTTTGAAGGTTTCGCCTCCTGATAAAGTGCGGACACTTCGTTCCTTTCCTGAGTATAGATCGAAAACATCGATTTCTAATCCTTCGGCTGCTTGCCCTTTCGTCTTGTCTTCCCGACGGACTAATTTATAACGACCATTTGTCATTTTGACAAAGCGCTCATTAGCAGCAGTCAGTATTTCTGAAAAGTAAATACTTAGCAAGTAGCGCTCAAAGGACACATAACTCGTTCTTGGTGTTGACCCGGCGGCTATCTCAGCTAGCTCACTATAAATAGCTAGTGGTTGATAAATCTCTTGGCTCTCTTTAAAATTGTTTTTTATCTCTTCAAAAGAATTCTCATGACTGTTCAACTGTCCGATAATAGAATCTCTTTGTTTATCCAGTTTTATTTTTTCTGTAGCAAGTGTTGCTAAAAGCTCTTTGCTTTCCGATGAGGCCTCTATCTTTCCATCGTTCTGTTCTTCTAAACGATTCCGCACACTTTTCAGTTGACGTGTTGTATAAGATTTCTCTTCTTTATATTTTTCAATCTTTGTTTCTTTTGTTTTCAACTCTTCATCTTCTAAGATATGATCCGAATAGTTTTCATCTAAATCATACTCCACAAATAGAGTGTCCACCAACTTGGCTTGGTCCTTTACTTTCTCATTCACTTCTTCCAAGTTTTCTTTAAATAACTTTAAGGATGTACTGAGCTCTGTTGCCTCATTCGTTCGCTCATTTAAAACCCTGCGTATCTCTTCCGCTTTCGCTTCTATTTCTTTAATCTCTTTTTTAAAGCTTTCGATCTTTTCCTCTAATACTTTTGGTGACTCGGACTGTATTTTTTCTTGAATCTTTTTTATTTGCTCAGTATGTTCTTTGATTTTATCTTTCTCATTTGCTTGATTGTTTTCCGCTTGCGCTAAGAGTAATTTATTCTCTTGTAGTCTTTTCTCTGTCTCAGCTAAACTTTCGCGCCAATCCTCTTCTTGCTTTAATTTATTTTCTAAGTCTAATATCTGTGCTTCAATTACTTCTGATTCTTTTTTTAATGCAACGAGTTCTTTTTCTTTTTTATGAAGTTCTTCTTCAAATTCTTGCTCGACCAGCTCACCTTTACTGTCCACATTCAGAACATTTACTTCTTCTTTGATTGATGCCGCCGTTTGTTTAATCTGTATTTCCAGCTCTCGGTACGTTGATTGATCTTCATTCCGCTTGTTTTCAAACTCATCTAGCTGCTCATCTGTCAGTAAATCCGCTTCCGCATAATTTGGTTTTGGGTGTTCTTTGGATCCGCAAACTGGACAGGCCTCATTTTTAACTAAATCCTTGGCTAACCTTCCCGCTAAATTACTGTAGTATTGTTGTCGCGCTGATTCATATGCTGCTTGAGAATCTTGAAACTTCTGATAAACACCTTTATTTTCTTTGATCTTCAAGCCTAGTTTTTCTTGTAAACTGATAATTTTATTCAGCTGTACATTTGTCTGGTTAGTCTTTTCAATAGTCATTCTTAATTCTTCTTTAGCTTCTCTTTTACCCTCTAGCTCTTCACGCCATTTTGCAATTTGAGCGATATCCAACTTAAGCTGCTCAACCTGTTCTGTGTAGCTCGTTTCATTTTTGTTTATTTTCTTTATTTCTTCTAAGATCGCCTTTAATTTCACTTCTGCTGTTTGAATCGCTTTTTCCTTCTCTTCAATTTCCTCAAATTTAGTTAACTCTTGTTCCAATGTGTTAACATTCGCTCGAAGAGTATCCAAGCTAGCTTCTGCTTTTCTCGAACCTTTTTCTTCCTCTTTTAAATTAGCTAATTCTCTCTTGACGACTGTTTCACGTGTAACATTTTCGTGTATCTTTGTTATTAGCTCTTTTGCTGATTTTTCTAGAAGCGTTAAGTTGCCCGTTTCTTTTTTTAGTTCCCGCGCATATTTATTTTCTTGAATTCTTTCTTGATCATTTTCTATCTCTGGTTGAATTGCCGTAAGTTCCTCTTGCTTCACTTCGAGTTCTTCTTTTTCAAGAAGTAGTTGATTCAATAATTGGTAGGTTTCTTCTAACTTATTCAATTTCTTGAGTTCTTTATTAAGCTGGCTAAACTCCTCTTTTTCTTCAGATATAACTTGTTCGACAAGCTCCATCACCTGCTCATAGTCCTTGCGCTCAATAGCATCTATTAAAGTACTCTTTGTTTCTTCTATAATTTCAGTGTCAATAGTTTGTAAGGACTGCTCTAATTTCGTTTCAAAGGTTTGATACATTTTTTTGTATTCTCTTCTTTTATCTTTTAATAATTCTTGAAAGTCTTGGATTGTCTCTGTACCAAATATATTTCTGAATATATCCTCTTTATCTTTACTATTTGAAATTAATAACTGACGGAACTCTCCTTGGGGTAGGAGAACAATTTGACAGAACTGGTTGTAGTTTAGCCCCAGTAACTCGATAATTTGCTTGTTCGCATCAGTTCCTTGTCCTATCAGCTCTTCTTCACGATACAGCTCAACACTTGATTGATGGTTTATCACTTTTTGCCGCGCTCCTGGGCCTTTTTGAGTCGGTATTCGGTAAACCCTGTAATTTTTACCCTTCATCTCAAAGGTCAGTTCGACAAAAGCTAATTCTTCATCCGTCGCAAACTGTGATTTCAACATATCCACTTCTCGTGTCTCGCCACTTGCTCGATTATAAAGGGCATAGCTAATCGCATCAAAAACAGTTGTTTTTCCAGAACCTGTTGGACCATTTATTAGAAAGATAGAGTTAGCCTTAAATTTTGTGAAGTCCAAATGTACCAATTCACGATAAGGTCCAAATGCCTGGATTTTTAATTCGATCGGTCGCATTAAACATTCTCCTTTTTCTTAACTTCTTCCAATGTTTCTAGTACGGCTTCTGTTTGTTCTTCATTTAAGGGCATACCTATATTCTGCTCATAAAAATCTGAAAACAAGTTATCTAAACTCGTTTCTTTAATCTTTTCCTTTGAATGGTGCAGATCATGTTGTTCATGTTTTTTCTGGTTGATATACTCGAGTCCCATTGTATAAGGATAATTTCGGCGCAACTTATTCATTGCATCGACAATATAGGCAGTATCTTCTAATTCAAAAAAGACATAATCTTCAGATTGTTCTTCTATAATATCAGCAAAGTTTCCTCTGATTACTCGTAAATCTTTTGATAATGAAATTTCTAAGGGCGCTATGTCTAGCTTGTCTTTAGTAATATCAACGATTAAATTTTGCTTGCGGTAATTTGCTTCTGACTTTGAATACTTTAAAGGTGATCCACTATAACGAATACGCTCTGAATGTACTTTTTGTGCCTTATGGAGATGCCCCAAAGCCACATAATCAAAATCTTTAACAACTTCGTGTGAGACAAAATCCACATTTCCAATACTTAGCGGTCGTTCAGAGTCCGATTCTTCTAAATCTTCATCACTTTTTATATTAATAATAAAGCCATGATATAAAAGGATATTCACTTCTTCAGGATTCCACTCGTCTTGAATCGTTTTCAGTTGCAAGCGCAGTGCATCTTCTGGTGTATTAATTCCTTCAGCTGCAAAAACTTGTCGGATCTGTCGGTGATCATCATAAGGAACGAGATAAAAGTTCGTATCTTGAATCTTCACTTTGCGAATTGTTGTTTTTGTCGTTCCTTCAATATGCAATTGGCTTGCTGACAGCAGAGATGCTCCATACTCGATACGTTCATTACTGTCATGATTCCCAGCAATCACAAGTACTGGAACACCCAACTTTTGTGTAAGAGTCGTGAATACTTCATTAGCTAAACTAACCGCTTCTTTAGGTGGTATCGCTCGGTCATATAAATCACCCGCCATAATTAAAACGTCAATCTCTAATTCCTCTACTTCTTTCACTAGTTTATCCAAGTATTCTCTTTGAAGGTCAAGCATCGAAAATTCGTTCACTATTTTTCCTAAATGCCAATCAGCTGTATGTAAAATGCGCATGCTCCTGCTCCTTTTCTATAAGATAATTATTTCTATCATAACAAAAATAAACACGCTTATGTTTTATTTTCTCAACTCCAGTCTGACAACTTTTATTTTACACAGGAATTAAATTTTTAAAATGTTTAATCTGTGCTAAAATAAAGAAAATGAGGTGATCACAATGTCTACTCTTTATAT
>CAYROB010000027.1:0-10610 GCA_964425775.1 uncultured Carnobacteriaceae bacterium | reverse complement strand
AATCGATGTTAATTATAGAGTAGAAGGGAATAAATAATATGGGTGTGGCCGTAATTGTTTGTACTCATGGTAAGGCTGGGGGAGAGTTAATCAACTCAGCAGAAATGATCATGGGCGAACAAGAAAATGTCCGAGCAATTGATTTTCTTCCAGGTGAAGGACTAGAAGATTTAAATAAAAAATATCAAGAGGCAATTGACCAATTAAATACAGCGGATGGCCTATTAATCTTTGTGGATTTAGTTGGTGGAAGTCCATTTAACGTTGCCGCTCAAATTGCTTTATCGGGTGAGAATATCGAAGTGGTAGCGGGCGTTAATATTCCGATGTTAATCGAAACGTTAATGCAAAAAGATAGTCAGAACTTATCAGAGCTAGTGCATGTAGCTGATACTAGTGGTAAAGAAGGAATTAAGAGTTTGAAATCAGCCACAGAAGACACAGATGACTCTGGTTGGTAGCATGTCTCTCTGCTGACTTAACCGGATAGAAAAAAATTAAACTGAGCTTATTCATTCAGTCACGGCTAGAATAGTTGGCTGGAGTGGATGAGCTCAGTTTTTTTTGCGGTATGCTATTGTTAAAAATTAGATGTTACGAAAGGCTAATTTAGCTATCATGTTTGCATCCCTTCCATTGTTTTTGTAAATAAGTGTACTAACTATTGAACTCGCGATAATAAAATCAAAAAAACGGCTAAGTATTAAAAGAAAGAAAGCTAATATAACAATGGAATCTAGTTGAATGTAAGGAGAAAGTCAGCTATACTTACTTTGTGAATACATATACATACTTGTGAAAGGAGGGTAAAAATGAAAGGCAAAATGAAAAGAATACTACCTGTACTGTTATTATTTATTCTGACAGCTTGTGGTGGAGAAGCGGACATTAAGAGAGCTGATGATTGGAAAGATGAATATCCAGATGTTTATGCGACTTATTTGGCGAATGATGAAATGGAAGCAACAACATACGGTGGTTCAGAACCGATTGATTATTTAGAGAAGTATCCTTATCTAAAGGTGTTTTACGATGGCGTTGGGTTTAGTAAGGAATACTCGAGAGCACGCGGGCATACTTATGCGGTCGAAGATGCCATTAATACATCTAGGCCAAAGCCAGGAGCGAGTTGTCTAGCTTGTAAGACGAGTGACTTTACCGAAGCGTTAAATAAAGAAGGGATCGAAGTCAATTCCATGGACTTTGATGAGTTTGTCGCAGAACATGCGGAGATGGAAGGAGTATCTTGTTTTGACTGTCACAAGAATGAACCGGGCGTCATTAATCTAGCTCGCGAACATTTCGAAGTTGGACTAGCGAGCATCGATGCAGAAGGCGTTAAGCCGGTAGACCAATCGTGTGGACAGTGTCACACGGAGTATTATATGGATCCAGAAACAGTGGAAGTTATTTTGCCATGGGATAATGGTTTGGAAACAGACGACATGTTAGCTTATTATGATGAACTCGATTTTGCCGACTGGGAGCACCCGACGACGGGAACGCAACTTCTAAAGGTTCAACATCCAGAATTCGAAACATTCCAAGGAAGCAAGCACCAGATGGCTGGTTTATCATGTGTGGATTGTCATATGCCCAGAGTAGAAGCAGAAGACGGAGAAAAGTTTAGATCGCACCATTGGACAAGTCCACTAAAAAATATCGAAGCTTCTTCTTGTTTCGATTGTCATAGTGATGAAAGTCCAGAAAGTTTAATTGCTTGGGTAGAAGAAGTTCAAGGACCAGTAGCTGTGAAGACGGATGAGGTTGCGGAAGTCATCCTTGAGTTGATTGCTGAATTAACTGCAGCAGTTGAAGCAGGCAATCAGTCTGAAGAGGTCTTAGAACAGGCGCGTGATTTACACAGAAAAGCCCAGTTTAAGTGGGACTTTGTCTTTGTAGAAAACGGTGAAGGCTTCCACCACTCGGCTTTAGCCCATAAAAACTTAGATGAGGCCAAAGTCTTAGCAGAAAAAGGAATTTCACTTTTCAAGTAAAAGAATAGCAAGAAACTAGAAATTAAAAAAAGGGCACCTAAGCCCTTTTTTTAATTTAAAGAGAGGATTGAAGCTATGAAAAAAGATACTATTTTTAAGAGAATTTGGCAGGCGCTTCATTCAATGAAGTTTGGAATTATTTTATTAGGAATTATCGGCGTTTTATCGATAGCGGGCACGGTTATTCCACAAGATAATGCATTAGGATTTTACGAAAGCAATTATAGCCCCATTGTCTATCAATTAATTAGCACATTTAGTTTATATAAAGTGTATAGTTCGTGGTGGTTTATTCTCTTGACCTCAATCTTGTCTTTAAATTTAATCCTATGTAGTATTCAACGATTACCCAAAATTATTCAACGGGTGAAGGAAAAACCAGATCTAGCTAAGGAAAGAGCTAAAACAGAAAATGTGTTTGAAAAAGAATTGGATCAAGACTTAGATATCGATGGCTACTTTAAAAAGAACGGCTTTAAAAAAATTGACCAAGAGGAAACGGATGAAGGTGTTTTTTATTACGCCAAGAAAAACAGTATCGGTCATCTGGGTTCTTGGGTCACGCATATTGGAATACTAGCAATTATCGTGGCTTATGCAGCAGGTCGATTTTTAGGTTTTGATGTCTATGTGCATGGGGTACCAGGTTCGATTCAACCAATTGAGGGCACGGATTATTGGGTGGAGATAATGGATTTTGATATTCATTATCGTCCAGATAATACGGTTGATCAATATGTCTCGGAAATAAAAGTAACAAATAATGATAGTAGTTATTCAGAGTCCGGTCAGGTCAAGGTAAACCATCCGTTCAGAGCCAAAAAAATGAATGTTTATCAAAATGCAACGGGCTGGGCCCTTGAAGTTGAGGCTCGGAAAAATGAGCAGACGATGTCGGCTAAAACACTCTATCAATCAGAAATTTACGTAGAAGATGACCAAAATATTGCCTTGCAGTTTGTGAAGTTTTATCCGGATTATCAGAATATTGATGGGAATCCACAGACCATTTCACCCCATTTAAATAATCCTAAATTCCTTTACGCTTTATTTTACGAAGGCTTTCAGGTGGATATGAATATAGCCGATATGGGGGAAGAAATCGTTTGGGAGGAATATTCCTTTAAGATTGATGAACCGCAAATGTTTAGTTTACTCCAAGTAGGCTTTGATCCAACGATGCGGTTTGCGGCGTTAGGTGGACTGCTTTTGATTGTCGGGGTCATCTTGGCCTTCTATATTATTCCACAAGAATTAAATGCCTTTAAAGGACGCGATGGACAGATTAAAATTTGGGCAAATGCATCAAAAAATCATGAAATATACAGAAGTCAGTTGAGTGTGTCCTTGAAAGAAATGACTGAGGAGGAAGAGAATTGAATAAATACTTAGTAATTGAGAGTACGATGTTTAGTGCAACGGTAGCTCTTTATTTGCTGGCGATGGTTTTTTATTTCATCTTTTTCACGATGAAAAAAGAAAACATGGGTAAATATGCAAGTATTGCGATGAAATTTGGATTGGCTTTCCATACAGTAGCCTTACTCGCAAGAGGAATTGGTGCTGGGCGAGCGCCATTAAGCAATCAATATGAATTTGCCACATCCTTTGCTTGGGGAATTGCGCTTTGCTTTATCTACTTTGAGAAAAAGTTTGATTTTCGAGCGATGGGAACCTTTGTTGCGCCGATCATCTTTATTATTATCGGGTATGCAGCGATGCAGAATAAGGATGTGCGTCCACTGATGCCGGCCTTACAAAGTAACTGGCTAGCGATTCATGTGTCGACCGCTGTTATAAGTTATGGGGCATTTGGTGTAGCTTGTGGCGTGTCGGGCATGTACCTGCTCAGGGAACGATTTAGTGACGATGAGTTTATTATCAAGCATATTCCTTCAGCGGAACAATTGGATTTAATCAGCTACCGCACCATTTCGTTAGGTTACTTATTCTTAACGCTTGTTTTGATAACTGGTGCCATCTGGGCTGAGAGTGCTTGGGGCAGATATTGGGCTTGGGACCCGAAAGAAACATGGGCCCTGATTACTTGGATCATTTATTCAATTTACCTGCATGCACGGATATCCAAAGGTTGGGAAGGGAAGAGAGCCGCTTGGTTTAGTGTAATTGGCTTCATTTGTGTCCTCTTTACGTACATTGGGGTAAATACCTTGCTGCCAAGTATCCACAGCTATGCGTAAATAGTCAGTAGAAAAAGGGATCTCTTTTGGAGGTCTCTTTTTGTTGCACTAATCGAAGGAATCTCCTTTAGCTTTGTCTCGAGTTCGTGTAAAATGGT
Organism: uncultured Carnobacteriaceae bacterium; assembly: GCA_964425775.1. Taxonomy (GTDB): domain Bacteria; phylum Bacillota; class Bacilli; order Lactobacillales; family Carnobacteriaceae_A; genus Atopostipes. The sequence goes on along the minus strand of CAYROB010000027.1, from coordinate 6,314 downwards.
TTAGTTCGTGCAGGTTTATGTGGTTGATGATTTTTAGATGAAGGGGCAAGAATATGGGAGAGAAGTTGCTGATTGGTCGTTATATTCCGTATGATTCTTTTGTGCATCATTTAGATGCGCGTTCAAAGTTTATGGTGACGATTTTATATATTGGCTTATTATTTATGGCGAACAACTGGGTAGGTTATGTTGTCTTGGTTTTAATGGCCTTCTTAGGAATTCACTTATCCAAGATTCCACTGGCCTATTTTTTAAAAGGGATTCGTCCGATGATTTGGTTGATTACTTTTACGGCGGCCTTACAGATTTTGTTTACACCGGCAGCGGATCCATTGTTTTCCTTTGGCCTGATTTCAGTTTCGGAGGCGGGAATTGCTCGGGGCGTGTTAATTTTTATGCGTTTTGTTTTAATTATTGTGATCTCAACATTACTGACGTTAACGACAGAAGCACTAGAAATAGCGGATGCGATTGAGTTTTATTTGCAACCGTTGAACAAGTTGAATTTTCCGGTGGCAGAAACAACGATGATGTTGTCGATTTCACTGCGATTTGTGCCGACAATGGTTGATGAGGCCGATGTAATTATGAATGCCCAACGCTCGCGTGGGGTTAGTTTTGATGAAGGAACAATTATTGAGCGAATCAAAAGCTTTATTCCAGTGTTGATTCCTTTATTCATTAGTTCTTACGACCGGGCGCCGCAATTAGCGACAGCGATGGAAGCAAGAGCTTATCGAGGAGGAGAAAACCGCACTAAGTATCGTGAATTAACTTGGCATTTAACTGATACACTGGTCATTTTAAGCATGCTTTTTTTGTATGTAATTGTCTACAGCCTAAGAAGCTAGAAAAAAGAATGTAAAGAGATGATTCACAAAGATATTCAGAGAAAATATTCACTATATAATAGGGCTTACAGTAGAAAAGTGTTTGTATTTATTGGTACAATTGTGCTATAATCACTATTGTTCAAGGGGTAACAAGAATAAATTAAAGAAGAAAAAGGAGAAGAAAATGGGTAATAAAAAGTTTTGGTCAGATTGGTTATTTCCAATCATTTCACTAGTTACATTTGCTAGCTTGCTAGGTGCAATGTTGGTAGAAATGAACTCGATTAGCGTGGGAATGTTGCTATCGTATTCATCAGGTTTATTAGCGTACACAATGATGTTGACAGTTACATTTATGGGGTCACGTCCACGCTTTTTAGAGAAAATATTTGGAATGCCAGAGATGTATGAAATTCATGCACTTATGTCAGTTGTTTTATCAATTCTCGCCGGCATCCACATTATCATCCAGTGGAACGGATTACAGTGGATCAATGATATGTCACTCGTCTCACAAACAGGATGGGTCGCCGTTGTTTCCTTAATCATCGTGATGTTTACAGGAATCTTTTCACTATCGGGAATTTTTGTTGATAACAACGATACTTTCCGTGCGTTTAAAGAAAAGTTAAACCGTGAAGTCAATCTATGGTTACACCGTTTAGCAATTGTGGCAATTATCGCAGTGTACTTACACATGTGGTTCTTACCATTCTTAAAAGATAACATGATTTTTATCGTCTTATTAACAACATATACAGTAGCAACATTAGGTTACTACTTATACTGGAAGTTTAAGATCGTTTCTTCGAATGAATACAGAGTCATTGAACTTTATAAAGCAACCCCTTCATTATGGGTATTAGAATTTGAACCAGTTGAAGGAACAATGGAATCATACCGAGCAGGAGACTACTTCTTTATTCGTTTCAAAGGAGACGCAGACATTACAAAAGAAGGTCACCCGTTCTCAACATCAAGTGCGATGACAACACGTTACAGCAACTCAATCGAGTTTATGATTAAAGAGGCTGGAGACTGGACGGAAGCACTTGCGAATGTAAAAGTTGGCGATATAGCTACATTAGAAGGTCCTTATGGAAACTTCTTACCAGAAGTCGTTGAAGAAACAAATGAAGAAGAAGTACCATACATCTTATTAGGTGGAGGAATTGGTCTAACACCAAACTTGAGTGTACTTCGTCATGAAATTCAAAAGGGTTCACAACGTGAAATTCACTTGTTCTGGGGATTAGCGTATGAAGAAGATATGTTTATGTTAGAAGAATTGGAAGAAGCGAAAAAGCTGAACCCTAATTTCCACTACCATATCATCTTCTCGAACGAAGAAGTCGAAGGATATCCATTTGGCTTTATCTCACATGAATACTTACAAGAAGTAGGCGCAGATCATTACCGTGATGGACATTTCTTTGTCTGTGGTCCTGGACCAATGTTAAACGGTATGCGTAAGCTATTAGCGGATGGAAATGTTCCAGACGATCAAATTCACTTAGATGACTTTGGATTCTAATTAGTACACTTATAGAGAAAGGACTTATACAATGGGAAGAAAAACACTTTTAACAATTAAAATGTTTATGGCATCACTATTCGTTATGCTTGTAACAGTCTTTATTTTCACAGATAATTTTACGTTTTCTCAAGCAGAAGTTCCAGAAGCTGGAGAAGGCGAAGAAGTTTTTGAAGGGACTGCTGATGGTTACGGCGGACCAATTAATGTTGAAGTACGCATGAAAGACGACGAAATTGTGGCAGTGATTGTTTTAGATCACAGTGAGTCAGATGGTATTGCTGACCCAGCCATTAACAATATTCCAGAAGCTATGGTTGAAGCAAATTCAGCTGATGTTGATACTGTTTCAGGCGCAACTTTCACTTCTGAAGGAATTATCGCAGCAGTAAATGATGCACTAGGTAATACCGATGCAGAAGCAACAGATGAAGAGGAAGAAGAAGAAGAGGAAGCAAGAGTAATTGAAGCAATGACTTTTGATGTTGCTGACGGTACTTATACCGGGGTTGCTGAAGGACATAATGGTCCAGTCGAAGTTGAAATTACAGTTGAAAACACAGAAATTACCGATGTATCAGTTATCGAGCATGAAGAAACACCAGGCGCATCTGATCCAGCGATCGAAAATGTGCCAGCTGATATTGTTGAGTATCAATCAACAGACGTCGATGGTGTTTCAGGGGTAACGTATACTTCTGATGCGATTATGGAAGCTGTACAAGCAGCCTTAGATTCAGCAGAGTAAGCAATTTGAAAGCAGGAGTAGAAAGGAGTTTTCATGAAAAAGCTATTTAAAATGATGAAAAAAGGTGACATCATTATTATCGGACTTCTCGTCATTTTATCCTTTCTGCCACTTGCCTTGATTACGAGTCAAAAGAACAATGTGGAACAAAGTGATGATCCAATCGATTATGTGCGAATTACGGTGGATGGGGAAGAAATTCACCGAATGGAATTAAAAGATGATGGCGCGATTGAAAGTTATCTTTATGAAAGCGAAGAAGGTCAGATGAACTTGATCGAACGTGAGGGGACAACGGCCTATATGGCGGATGCGAATTGCCCCGATTCGCTTTGTATTCAGCAAGGAAAAATTAACAAGGATGGCGAGTTTATTGCCTGCCTGCCGCACAAGATGTTTGTCGAGATTGTTTCAGAAGGCGGAAGTGTAGAGGACACGGAAGTTGATCTGATTTCGCAATAAAAGAACGATTTGTCAAAAGTCTTCGTATTTTTAAAAAATAAAAATCTTGGAGTGAGATAATTGAATAATAAAAGAACATTGTCATCGATTCTGCTTTCAGCAACAATGCTATTAGCAGCATGTGGTGGCGGAGATGATGCAGCAAACACGTATGAAATTGAAGTAGATGGGTATGCCGATACAATCACTGTCGCAACAACAATGAATGGTGATAAGATTGAAAAAGTTGAAGTCTTAGAGCATAACGAAACAGATGGTATTGGAAGTATCGCCGTTGAAGAAATTCCGGCAGCAATCGTTGATTCACAGTCACTTGGTGTCGATGTTGTAACAGGTGCGACGATTACGTCAGATGCGATTTTAGAAGCAGTTGAAAAAGCTGCGGAAGAAGCAGGTGCTGATGTTGAAGCATTGAAAAGTGCAGAAGTTGAAGCAGTAGTCGGTGAAGAAGTTAATGAAGAAACAGATGTTGTTGTTATTGGTGGAGGTGGAGCTGGGTTATCAGCAGCCATTTCGGCAGCACGTGGTGGAGCAGATGTTATTTTGTTAGAGAAGACGTCAGCACTTGGTGGAAACACTGTTCGTGCCGGTGGACCTTATAACGCAGTTGATCCAAAGCGACAAGTAGCTGTTGAGCCAGCGGATGAGACAAGCATGGCCAGAGTAATGGAATTAACTGAAAAAGAAGCAGTAAATGAGCGTCACCAAGAAATTATGGATGAGTTAAAAGCCCAATTAGAAGAGTATGAAGCGGGTGATAAAAACAGTCTTTTTGACTCAGAGGCGCTACACAAGCTACAAACTTATGATGGTGGTGACTATCTAGCAGATTTAGAGTTTGTTGAAAAACTAGTCGATGACTCATATCCAACACTTGAGTGGATGGAAGAAAACGGTGTCGAGTGGACAGATGATATTACAACTGTTCCTGGTGGATTATGGCCACGTGCCCACTTACCATTAAACTCAGCGGGTAAAGATTTTATTGATGCTGGAGAAAAAACAGCTGAAGAGCTGGGTGTCGAGATTTTATACAACTCACCAGCCGAAGCATTAATCGAAGAAGATGGACAAGTTGTAGGAGTCACAGGAACAAGTGACAATGCACCAATGGAAATCCGTGCAAAAGTAGTGATTGTTGCAACAGGTGGCTTTGCTGGAAATAAAGAAATGCGTAAAGAATATGACCCAACATTATCGGAGTCATTGCCAACAACAAACTCACCGGCAGTATCAGGTGACGGAATTAAGATGGCCGAAGAACTCGGTGCAAACTTAGTCGGAATGGAATATATCCAGTCATTACCATTAGGAAACCCTGAAGATGGTGGCTTAAACGCTTGGATGGGTGGAGCCGGAGTAGAGTACTACTACCAAATCAATAAAGCCGGTGAACGTTTCACAGCTGAAGATGGACGTCGTGATGTGATGACAGCCGCATTACTCGAGCAAGAAGATAGCATGAGTTATGTGATTACTGGAGCAAACAACACTCTCGAAGTTGGGACAGATGATGGGTTGAATGTTTGGGGTGACGATGTCGAAGAGTTAATCGAAGAAGGAATTGTCGTTCGCGCAGATACAATCGAAGAATTAGCTGAGCAGCTAGACATTGATCCAGAAGTATTAAAAGAAACACACGAAACATTCAACAGCTATGTTGCATCAGGTGTCGATGAAGACTATGGTCGTACAATATTTGGCGACCCAATTATTGCACCATTCTATGCATCCGCACGTGTCCCAACCGTTCACCATACAATGGGTGGTTTACAAATCAACATGCAAAACGAAGTACTCAACAGTGATGGGAACCCAATTAAAGGGTTACTAGCAGCTGGAGAAGTAACTGGTGGAATTCACGGTGCCAACCGTCTAGGTGGAAACGCACTAGTTGATATTCATGTCTTCGGACGTTCAGCTGGAGAGCATGCAGCTAAATTAGTAGAAGAAGCAAATTAAGTTATAAAAATAGTTTAAAAAGCACAAGATTCGGTTCTTGTGCTTTTTATTTGAAAAAATAGTGAAATGTAAGCGAAAACTATTGTGACTGAATCAAAAAAGTGGTATTATTTCCCAGTAGGGGAAAGCCGGTCAATTTGCAAGAAAGATGCGAACGAATGGCTAAATAATAGAGAATGAGGGAGAAAAACATGAAGAAATTTTTATCAGCACTAACATTATCATCTGCATTGTTATTAACAGCATGTGGTAATGACACAGCAGAACCAGTAGAAGACACAGTTGATGATGTAACTGAAGAAGTCACAGAAGATGGTTGGAAAGACGGGTCATACCGTGTAGAAGACGCAAACTTTGATGGAAACGGTTGGAAAGAAGCCTTAGATATCGTTGTTAAAGACGGTGAAATCACTGATGCAACATGGGAAAGTGTGAACGAAGAAGGCGTCAACAAAATTGAAGACGAAGGTTATCAAGAAGCGATGTCAAACGCCATTGATATCGGACCACAAGAATTCATTCCAGCACTACAAGAAGATCTAGTCGAAAAACAAGATGCTGGTGAAGTAGAAGTCGTGACAGGTGCGACATCAACATCAGACAAGTTCAAAGACTATGCAGCACAAGCAATTGAAGCGGCTGAAGAAGGCAACACAGAAACAATCGTGATAGACAATCCAACTGAGTAATTCGTAAAGTAAAAGAGTAAATTGGACGGGGAGGGCTTTTTCCTGTCTGTTTTTTAATGTATAATAGAGAATGGAGGTGCAAAATG
>CAYROB010000026.1:6983-10905 GCA_964425775.1 uncultured Carnobacteriaceae bacterium | reverse complement strand
CAGATCAAAAAGGTGTAAAAGATTTAGGTGGAACAATGCGACTAGGTCTATACCCAGTTCATTTAGCAACTGGTTCAAAAGTTTTTGAAATTTATGGTGGAAAAGAAATAATTGAAGAACGTCACCGAAATCGTTATGAAATAAATCAAGAGTACTTCGATTTGTTAAAAGAAAATGGACTAATTCTTTCTGGATTATCAGCTGATGGACGCTTAGTCGAAACAATCGAACTAGAAAATCATCCGTTTTTCGTTGCGTGTCAATATCACCCGGAATTTATCTCAAGACCAGATCGACCGCATCCTTTATTTAAATCTTTTGTGGAGAGTGCAATTGCTTATAAAGTAGCAAATAAAACGAACTAAGAAATGTATTAAGCCCTTGTTTTAGTAAAGTTATGGAAAAAAAGAGATATGGGTCGCAATTTACTTTATTTTTGATATAATGAGATTGTATAAAAATTATCTAATAGGAGGCTTTTTTATGAGTCGTTTAGTAAACATGACAGACATGTTAAATAAAGCGTTAGAGGAACAATATGCGGTAGGCCAGTTCAACATCAACAACTTAGAGTGGACACAAGCTGTATTACAAGCTGCAGAAGAAGAGCAATCACCAATTATTTTAGGTGTTTCTGAAGGTGCTGCAAAATATATGGGTGGAATGAAAGTTGTTGTCGCAATGGTTGAAGCATTGATGGAAACAATGAATATTACAGTTCCAGTATCGATGCACTTAGACCATGGATCATCTTTTGAAACAGTAAAAGAAGCAGTGGATGCAGGGTTCCCTTCAGTTATGATTGATAATTCAGCATACCCAATTGATGAGAACATCGCAAACACTAAAAAAGTTGTTGACTACGCACACGAACATGGTGTGTCTGTTGAAGCTGAAGTAGGTACTGTTGGTGGCGAAGAAGATGGTGTAGTTGGAGACGTTATTTATGCGGATGCAGCAGAATGTAAACGTATGGTTGATGAAGCAGGAATTGATGCTTTAGCTGCAGCGCTAGGTTCTGTACACGGTACTTATGCTGGAGAGCCAGAATTAGGATTCGATGAAATGAAAGAAATTTCAGACCTTACAGGTGCGCCATTAGTATTACATGGTGGTTCAGGAATTCCAGAGCACCAAATCAAAAAAGCAATCGAATTTGGTCATACAAAAATTAACGTGAATACAGAGTTACAGCAAGTTTGGACAGCACGTACACGTGAAGTTATTGCAAATGATCCAGATGTTTATGACCCACGTAAGATTGTTGGTCCAGGTAAAGAAGACATTACAGCAAGTGTAAAAGAACACATGCGTGTCTTTGGTTCATCAAATAAAGCGTAATATTTCTAAAAGATAATTAAATAAATGATTTACTCCCTTTAAAGTAGTATCGCTTACTATTTTAAAGGGAGTTTTTTGTTTTTACAGATATTTTTTAAGTCTTTTAAAAAAGGCTTCAATGTGGCATAATAGGAGAGGTTGAGAAATAGGAGTACAATCCAATCAACCTATAGCATATTACACACTTCAAGATACGAACAACACGTAACACTTCAACTTAAATACAACTCAAGTATTCTAATTAAAAAATTATCAGATTGAAAACAATATAAAAAAGCGAGGCTTATTAATGGATAAAATAATAATAAATGGCGGGAAAAAATTAACAGGAGAAGTTACTATTTCCGGCGCTAAAAACAGTACGGTAGCACTAATCCCAGCAGCAATCTTAGCAGATTCACCAGTTACTCTAGAAGGTATTCCAGATATTGAAGATGTTTATTCTTTACTCGAAATATTAAATGAAATGAATGTTCACACAGACTTTGACGGCAGTACATTGCGCATTGATCCAACAGAAATGGTATCAATCCCAATGCCGAGTGGAAAAATAAATAGTTTACGCGCATCTTATTATTTCATGGGCGCACTTTTAGCTAAATTTGGAGAAGGTGTTGTTGGCTTACCAGGAGGATGTGACTTAGGGCCGCGACCAATCGATCAACATTTAAAAGGTTTCCGAAAGCTAGGTGCAAATGTTGAGAATAAAATGGGAGCAATGCATTTCGATACAAAAAATGGCAAGCTTCAAGGAACAAAAATTTATTTAGATATGGTGTCTGTAGGAGCAACACTGAATATTATGCTAGCTGCTACAAAGGCGGAGGGTACAACAATTCTAGAAAACGTTGCACGTGAGCCGGAAATTATTGATTTAGCTACATTATTAAACAAAATGGGGGCTAATATTCGAGGAGCCGGAACCGATATTATCCGTATCAAGGGCGTTGAAAAGCTAACCGGTGTTTCACACCGAGTAATTCCAGATCGAATCGAAGCTGGTACATACCTTTCGATTGCGGCAGCATGTGGTAAAGATGTATTGATTAACAATGTTATTGTTGAACATATTGAAGGATTAGTTGCAAAGTTAGATGAAATGGGTATTCCAATGGAAATTGGTGAAGACAGTATTCGAGTGCTTGAGCCGACAAATCCACTTAAGGCGGTATCGATCAAAACACAACCGTACCCAGGGTTTGCAACCGATTTACAACAGCCACTGACTCCATTATTGTTAAAAACAAATGGTGAATCGACAATTATCGATACAATCTATCCGAAGCGTGTGAACCACATCCCAGAATTAAATCGGATGGGTGCAGGAATTCGAGTAGAAAGTGATATGATTTTAATTAGTGGAAGTGAACAATTAACAGGTGCCGAAGTAAAAGCAACCGATTTACGTGCAGGAGCAAGTTTAGTTGTAGCCGGTCTGATGGCTGAAGGAACAACAACAATCACAGGAATTTATAACATCCTCAGAGGCTACTCACATATTGTTGAAAAACTAAGCGCAATGGGCGCCGATATTCATATGGAAAACGGTGGAAGAAGTAACCAATAGTCGAATCTAAATAACAGATAAGAGGTAGCAATTGAAAAAAGATATATTTATAACATACGATCAACTCGAAAGAAAAACATTAAAAGAAATCTATGAAATGGCTAAAGAGCTAGAGGTTCCACGCTATAGTCAAATGAATAAGAAAGAACTCGCCTTTGCGGTTATTCGTGCGCAAGAAGAAAAGAGAGGCTACTTTCAAGTGAGTGGAATCTTAGACAAAATCCCTAACCAGGATTTTGGATTTTTAAGACCAATTAATTATTCACCAAGTAGTGAAGATGTTTATATATCCGCTTCGCAAATTACGCGCTTTGGTTTACGAGAAGGGGATGAAGTAGCTGGAACAGCACGTCCTGCCAAGGAGTCAGAGCGTTACTATGGCTTAATGAACGTGAAGCTTGTGAATGGGAAGGATCCGGAGGAAGCGCGCGATCGTCCACATTTCCCAGCATTAACTGCTTTGTATCCAGAAGAAAAGATTCACTTAGAGTCATCTAAACATCATATCTCTTCGCGCATGCTCGATTTACTTGTACCGATTGGATTTGGGCAAAGAGGGCTGATTGTTGCACCACCAAATGCAGGTAAAACAACTTTATTAAAAGAAATTGCGAATAGTATTACAGAAAACCATCCAGAAGCTGAATTGATTATGCTGTTAATTGATGAACGACCGGAAGAGGTAACAGATATTCAACGAAGCATTAAAGGTGAGGTAGTCGATTCAACCTTTGACAAGCAACCACAGAACCATGTGCGAGTAAGCGAGTTAGTTTTAGAGCGTGCTCGCCGTCTTGTTGAAGACAAAAGGGATGTTGTAATTCTAATGGATAGTATTACTCGACTATCACGTGCCTATAACTTAGTTGAACAACCAAGTGGTCGTACATTGAGTGGAGGTATTGATCCGGCAGCGCTATACCGTCCAAAACGATTCTTTGGTTCGGCACGTAATGTTGAGGATGGTGGAAGCTTGACAATTATCGCAACGGCTTTAGTTGATACAGGAAGTCG
>CAYROB010000026.1:0-6973 GCA_964425775.1 uncultured Carnobacteriaceae bacterium | reverse complement strand
ATGTCATCTATGAAGAGTTTAAAGGTACAGGAAATATGGAAATTCACTTATCACGTCAGTTAGCTCAGCGTCGAATTTTCCCAGCGATTGACATTGTCAAGTCGAGTACACGTAAAGATGATTTGTTACATTCAAAAGCTGAATTAGAAGCTGCTTATCGTCTACGTCAAAATATTACATCGGATTCACTAGAGTTTACCGAGCGATTTATCTCAACACTGAATAAAACAGAAAATAATGAAGCCTTTATCAAGCAACTTTTAAAGCGAAAGCGTAAATAAGGGGAATAACAAGAAAAAACGTTGAAAAATATTGCCTTTATTGTAGATGCATGGTAATATTAGAAATGTTGCAAGAAGAAAATATTAAAATTTATTTTTTAAAAATAAATTGTATAAATGAAGAAACTATGGAGTGCAGAGCTCTATGGCATAGGGAGTGAAAAGAATGAAAAAAGGAATACATCCAGAATATAACCAAGTAGTATTTAGAGATACAACAACAGGTTTTGAATTTTTATCAGGTTCAACAACAACTTCTGAAGAAACAGTTGAGTGGGAAGATGGAAACACATACCCATTAATCCGTGTTGAGGTTTCATCAGATTCACACCCATTCTACACAGGCAAGCAAAAATTTGCTCAAGCAGATGGACGAATCGACCGTTTCAACAAGAAATACGGTATCAAGTCAAAAGAAGACGAAGAATAAAAATAATATACCAAATTTAAAGTGGCTTACTAATTGTACAATTAGTAAGCCACTTTTTTATTGTATTAAAGAACTTTAGACATATGCCAATAAATATGACCACTTAAGACAATTTGAGTTTTCGATTCATAGCCCATTTTTTGATATAAATTATAAGCGGGAATATTGTCTGTTTCACAATTCAGAGCAATTGTTTTATGTCCCTCTTTTAAAGCAATTTGTGAGGCAGCATTGAGCATCTCACGTGCGACTCCTTGGCGCCTAAATTTAGGATTGGTTACCAGGGTATCTAGATACCACTCACCTGGAAGACTTTCATTTTCTTGGGCGATTGTATCCATAGGAACTCCATGTTTCAACATTGCTGCTTGTAACGGACCATCAATCAAGGTTTCCCATTTGCTAGAGTAGCCAAAAAACACGCCAGCAATTTGACCATTACGCTCACAAACCCAGGCATTTTCGTAGCCATAGCGATAGCGTGGGCGGTGCATTGCGTCAATTACTATTTTCTCAAGCAACTCCTCACTCAGTTCATCTAAAACAGGCAGTTCCATATCCGAAAATATTTCATGGACGTAGGGATATAATGCGGGTATTTCACTTTCTTCAACTTTACGAATCACAGTTTTCACTCTTTCAATTATATTCTTAATGATTATAACATAGTTATTAAGGAGGTTAAGGTTAGAATGAAATGAGATGAAAGCAGTGTCATTTATTTTTATCTCATTTAGGTGCTTAAACCTATTGACATTGAGCTGTAATCGAGTAAGATAGAGTTTATTATATGGAAGTATGGTGAAGATATGGAGAGGAAATTATCAAAAAAAGAATTTTTTAGTATAAGTATTATGTTATTCGGTTTATTATTTGGATCAGGAAACTTAATTTTTCCACCGATGTTAGGGAATCAAGCTGGGAGCTCAATGTTCATGGCTTTGTTGGGATTCGTAGTGACTGCAGTAGTCTTCCCAGTCCTTGGAATTCTTGCGGTTGCCAAATCAAATGGTGTTGAAAATTTAGGTGCTAGGGTCGGGTCGCTATTCTCGATTGTTTATCCTGCGATTGTTTTCTTAGCAATTGGACCAGGAATTGCTATTCCAAGAAATGGAAGTTTGGCCTTTGAGATGTCAGTTGCTCCATATATTGCCGAAGGTAGCTCGTTAGTTATTCCCCGATTAATTTACACTGTTCTCTTTTTTGGCTTAGCCTATTTCTTGTCTTTTACTCCAGGAAAAATGGTTGATCGGATTGGTAAAGGAATTACGCCAATATTATTTGCACTTATTCTTATTTTCTTTGTAGGATCGGTAATGAATTTACCTGTAGATATTGCAGCACCAACGGCTGATTACCAAGCACCATTTGTAACAGGGATTTTAGAAGGTTACAACACATTGGATATTTTAGCGGCATTGAACTATGGATTGGTTATTGCACTTACAATCAAACGCTTCAATATTGAAGATGAAAAAAGTATCATCAAATATTCATCAGGTGCTGGCTTAGTTGCTGGTATCATCCTGTTTGTTGTTTATAGTATGTTAGCTTATATAGGAATGATTACTTCATTTGGAAACCAAGATGTAGCAAATGGTGGTGGTATTCTCTTTAACGTTACGAACGATGTATTTGGTGTCTTTGGTTCAGTTATTTTAATTTTAATCTTTACTTTAGCCTGTTTAACGACAGCGGTAGGATTAGTGACAAGTGTAAGTGAATACTTTACTGAATTAACAAATAATAAAGTGTCATACAAAAAATGGATCACATTTTTTACATTGATTTCACTTATTCTTGCGAACTTTGGTCTAAATTCAATCTTACAATTTTCACTACCAGTTTTAGTGGCTATTTATCCAACAGCTATCGTGTTAATTGTTATGGCTTTATTACAAGATCTATTTGATTTTAAACAACTCAGTTATAAAGCAACAATCTACATCACGCTATTTATTTCAATAATCTCAGGGTTTGAGGAAGCTGGTATTCAAGTACCAGTATTAAGTAACATGTCAGCACTTCTTCCACTTTATGAAGAAGGATTAGAATGGCTGTTCCCGGCATTCATCGTGCTAGTGGTTACTGCTCTAGTTTCAAAAACAGAGAAAAGAGCTTAAAGATAGTAAGTAGCGCCTCTAATGTTATGGTGACATAGCATTGGGGGCTTTTTTATTTCTCTAGATAATTTACTTGATGTAAAAGATTCTTTCCTAAATAATGAAAGTAAATAGGAGAAAGGAATGAGTAGGAATGAGAACATTCTTTGTTGGTTTAGAAAATAAGTTAGTCGAAATAAAAGAAATAACAGAAGATTACTCAGTTGCTACACATTTAGTGGGAAAAAAGATTAATCGGTTAGCCGTTGATCCTCAAAATAGAGCGATGATATACGCCGCAACCAGCGAACATGGTCTATGGCGGACGCAAGATGGCGGTAAACACTGGGAGAGAATAGGCGAAGCGAATGGTTTAGAGTCTGCAAATGTTACTTCGGTTGCAGTTAGTCCAATAAGAAGAGTAGATGGCAAGAGCGTCATTTACGCTGGAACAGAACCAAGTCACTTGTATTATTCAGAAGATAATGGAATGAATTGGACAGAATTTAAAGGAATACAAGATATGCCATCGAAAAAGAATTGGCGATTTCCACCACGACCAGAGACACACTATGTCCGGTGGATTACACCAAGCTATTCAAACGAAGACCATCTAGCCCTTTCAATCGAAGCGGGAGCCGTTTTGCACACAAAAGATCATGGTCAGACTTGGCATGATCGTCCTGAAAAGAGTCCAATTGATGTGCATACGCTTTTGGCGCATCCAAATAAACCGGGGTATCTACATGCTGCAAATGGAGATGGTGGATCGAATCCCAAAAAAGCTTATGCTGAGAGTCCAGACGGCGGACAGAGCTGGGTTTATCAAAGTAAAGGACTAGAAGCACACCCATATTTATACAATATGATTCTCAATTCGAGTGATCCAGAAGAGCGCTTAGTATCTGCATCAGAGAGTGCATCAAAAGCCCATCGAAAACCTCGTTATTCAACCATCTACCGGAAAAATGGAGAGAATCCTTGGATTGAAATAGCGGATGGATTACCTCGAGCAGGAGCTTACACACACCACTTAGCGGAGGATCCTTCTACAGCAGGTGCCTATTATGCACTGAATAATTATGGACTTTACTATCTACCATTTGGACAAGATAACTGGGAAAAACGTACTATTGATACAAACTTAAAAATATTTGGGCAAAGAATCTATTCTTTTTTAGTTCAATAAAATGATTTTGTTGATACTAATAAATGAAGTTGACAACAGATATTGCTAATGCTAAACTTTTGATGTAAACGTTTACTTCTCATTCGGAAGTAAGGCGGATTCATAATAAAGAAAAAGAAGCTGGTAAAAATGATTACAATAGAAGATGTTGCTAGAAAAGCTAATACATCAATAGCCACGGTATCACGAGTCTTAAATGATAAGGGTGGTTATTCTGAAAAGACAAAACAGCGAGTTATTGAAGTCGTTGATGCTTTAGGTTATGAATCAAATGCGATTGCTCGAAGTCTAAAGCGAAACAAAACCAATACGCTTGGTGTACTTGTCCCAAATGTATCAAGTATGTTAGCCACGGCGATTTTAAATGGGATAGAAGATTATGCAAGTACCCATGACTACAGTGTACTGACGAGTTACACCTATACAAATCGAGAAAAAGTAATGAAATCGTTAAAAACATTTCAAGAACAAAGGGTCGATGGGTTAATTTTTGTAAGTGATAATTTTGAAGAGGAATATTATCAGTATATACAGAAGATGAAAATACCAGTAGTCCTGGCTGCGACAGAAAACAAGGAATATCCGGTATCATTCGTCAAGGTAAATGACTATAAAGCCTCTTGTGACGCTGTTTCTTACTTGATAGCGAAAGGTCATAAAAAAATTGGGATGATTAGTGGGAATCCAGCAGATCCTGTCGCTGGACAATTAAGAATTAAAGGGTATCAAAAAGCATTGGAAGATGCTGGAGTAAAAGTGGATCCAAGTAAGATAATGTATAGTGCAGATTATCAATTCGAAAGCGGAAGAAAAAACTTTAAGAAGTTAATCAAAAAGCATCCAGAAATTACAGCTATTTTTGCAGCGAGTGATGAATTAGCTGTTGGTGCACTAAATATGGCAAGTGAGCTCAAGATTGTTGTACCAGATGAAATATCGATTATGGGTTACGATGATATTTTGATGTCGACAATGGTTTGGCCACCACTGACAACCCTTTCGCAACCATTGGAGAAAATCGGGTATGAATCAACGAAGAAATTGCTTGAAGAAATTGACAAGTTAAAAAAATCAGGCGAGCATTACTATATTGATCATGAAATTGTTGAAAGAAGTAGTGTAGCAAAGTTAAAGTAATTATTTATTTTGCTTTTCTCATTTAAGTAAACGTTTACGTAAATTATAAAATGGAGGGATAGTTTAGTATGAAAATAGGAATTGTTGGTTGCGGAGGAATTGCTACAGGCAAACATCTGCCAGCATTAGCAGAAATTGAAAATATTGAAATCATGGCTTTTTGTGACTTAGACGAACAGCTTGCACTAAAGGTCAAGAATAAATATGGGAGTAATGAAAGTAAGGTGTTTACCGATTATCGAGAAATGCTCAGTCAAACAGCTTTAGATATCGTTTATGTTTTAACACCGAATGATACGCATGCGGAAATATCGATTGCGGCAATGGAAGCAGGTAGTCATGTGATGTGTGAAAAACCAATGGCTAAAACAACAGCAGAAGCACGGACAATGATTGAAGCTTCCGAACGAACAGGAAAAAAGCTTACAATTGGGTATCAGAACCGATTTAGACCAGACGCACAATACCTAAAGAAAATTAGTGCGAATGGGGATTTAGGTGAGATTTACAATGCAAAAGCACATGCCATTCGAAGGCGAGCCGTTCCAACTTGGGGTGTATTCTTAGATGAAGAAGCACAAGGTGGTGGACCATTAATTGATATTGGAACACATGCTTTGGATCTAACATTGTGGATGATGGACAACTATAAGCCAAAATATGTGATGGGGAACGCCTACTACAAATTATCGCAAACTGAAAATGCAGCGAATGCATGGGGGCCTTGGGATCCAAAAGAGTTTACAGTAGAGGATTCGGCCTTTGGCTTTATTGTGATGGAAAATGGCGCAACAATTTATCTAGAATCAAGTTGGGCATTAAATAGTCGAGATGAAGGCGAAGCAAAAACAACTTTACATGGTACAAAAGCAGGCGCCGATATGAAAGATGGTCTGACCATCAATGGAGAAGAGCATGGCGTCTTATATGACAAGAGAATTAGTACCGAAGTAGGTGGCGTTGATTTTTATGAAGGAAGCTCAGATGAGCCTGGATTGATTGAAGCCCAAGCCTGGATTTCAGCAATTGAAAATGATACCGAGCCAATCGTTAAGCCTGAAGAAGCATTAGTTGTGACGGAAATTTTAGAAGCGATCTATAAATCGGCGCAAACAGGCGAACCTGTCTATCTAAATGAAGACTAAAGGAGGGTGCAAATGATTAATGTAACCATATGGAATGAGTTTCGTCATGAAAAGACAAATGAAGTAGTACAGAAAGTTTATCCAGAAGGAATTCACGAGCAAATTGCGAGTTTCTTAAAGGGTGAAGAGTTTGAGCTAAGAACAGCAACTTTAGATGAAGCAGAACATGGGCTAACCAAAGAAGTCTTAGATAAGACCGATGTGCTGCTTTGGTGGGGACATATGGCTCATGATGAAGTTCAAGATGAAATTGTAGACCGGGTGCATCAACGGGTTTTAGAAGGAATGGGCTTAATTGTTTTACATTCGGGTCATTTTTCGAAAATATTTAAAAAGTTGATGGGAACAAGCTGTGATTTGAAATGGCGCGAAGATGGTTTAGGGTGCAAGATTTGGAATGTCAATCCGAGCCACCCAATCACTGCAGGAATCGGTGAGTTTATCGAGTTAGAGGAAGAAGAAATGTATGGGGAGCACTTTGATGTGCCAGCACCAGATGAACTTATTTTTATCAGTTCGTATCCTAATGGCGAGGTCTTTCGTGGGGGGATGACTTATCGACGTGGAAATGGGAAAGTCTTTTATTTCCATCCGGGACATGAAACCTATCCTAGCTATTATAATGAACAAGTGCAGCAAGTTATTAAAAATGCAATTCGATGGAGTGCGCCACTCAACACGATTCGTCC
>CAYROB010000025.1:512-10944 GCA_964425775.1 uncultured Carnobacteriaceae bacterium | reverse complement strand
GGTTCCCTTTGGGCATTATGTATTGGGTTGATCATGAGGACGGTACATACGAGGTTTTAGATGGTCAGCAACGAACGCTTTCTATATGTAAGTATTATAATCATGAGTTTTCTATTGCGAATTCTAGTGGTAAAACAATGTATTATGATAGTCTGACAAAACTACCGAATCGTTTTTTATTCACTGACCGGGTTGAGCAGGCTATTTATCGCTCTGATCGAAAAGGAAACTATATTGCCGTTATTTTTATTGATCTAGATAATTTTAAGGCAGTCAATGATACGATAGGGCATAGAGGTGGCGATGAATTACTCAGACAAGTTGCTAAGCGATTATCTGGGAAAGTCCGAAAGTCTGACACGGTTGCTCGATTTGGTGGCGATGAATTTATGCTCTTAATTAATGATCTGCCAGATAATCAGCCAATTATGAAGATTACAGAAAAGATAATGCGAATTTTTGAAGATCTGTTTGCTATAGAGGGTCAAGAGTTCCCCGTCACCGCGAGTGCGGGTGTTGCGCTTTACCCATTTGATGGGAAAGACACCGATACATTGATTAAGAATGCAGACTTGGCGATGTATGAAGCTAAAGCACTAGGAAAAAATCAGTACATCTTATGTACTGAGGAGATTAAGAATGAAGTAATGGAAGGGACTGAGCTATTAAATGACTTAGGCTATGCCATAGAAAGAGATCAGCTCGTACTTCATTATCAGCCGCAAATTGATTTAGCCACAAATAAAATTGTAGGAGTCGAGGCTTTATTGAGATGGATCCATCCTACAAGAGGAATAATTCCCCCTGGTGTATTTATTCCAATCGCAGAAGAGAATAATTTGATCAATAGTATTGGTGAATGGGTACTGAGAACAGCAGCAACGCAAAATAAAAAATGGCAGGATATGGGACTACCTCATATACTGATGGCTGTTAATTTATCGGCTGTTGAAATGATCCATCCTAAAATCGTAGAGATTATCGAGCAAACGATTAAAGAAACTGGTTTAGATCCTAAGTATATTGAGTTGGAGATTACTGAAGGAATTTCCATTGAAGAAACAGCTTATGTTGCTGATCTTTTAAATCGATTAAAAGAAATAGGGGTTTCGATAGCGATTGATGACTTTGGGATGGAATATTCCTCACTGAATCGATTAAAATTACTTCCAGTTGATCGAATTAAAATTGATATGCAATTCATACAGGGAATTGAAGAAAATCAAAAAGATCGCGCTATTACAAAGGGCATTATTGATATGGGGAAAAACTTAGGGGTGAATATTGTGGCTGAAGGAGTAGAGACGGCTCAACAGTTAGCTTTCTTGGGCGAGAATAATTGTGAGTATACACAAGGATACTATCACTATAAACCAATGCCGGCGGAAAAAGTCAAAGAAATACTTCAAAATTCATTTTTATAAGAATAGTAAAAAAGACTGTATTCACTTTGAAAATGAGCACAGTCTTTTTTTTATTTTCTCTGTCCGGTTTCTCCTGCCCAGTCAAAAGCTTTTTTAGATAAAATAACGGCAAAGACTTCATTGATAATTGCCACAGCACTAATTGTTCCTTGGATAATAAGTGTAGTCTCAGGGTCATAAGCTTGTAATGAGCTGACGGCGATACCAGTAAAAATAAGAGAAGTACCTGAATGCGGCAATAGTGTCAGACCTAAGTATTTTTGGACCATTGGATGCAAGCCGGTGAGCTTTGCACCTAAAGAAGCAAAACCATATTTCCCAATGGCTCGGGCTAAAATATAGAGGACGGTAAAGATTCCTGAGCCCAAGATTAAGCGATAATCCAGTGGAGCACCCAAGTTCAAAATTAAAATTGTCAGTGATAATCGTAAAATCGGGTTAAAGACATACATAATCTGCATCATCCGCTCGTCTGAAACGATATTTGCAAATGTTCCAGAGAAAGCTAAGCCAATAAGCAAGAAATTTAACACGGGTTCATCTAGAATCCAATGATTAACAAACAAGCCTACCGCTGATGCGACCAGGATAAAGAAAATGGTTGTGGCTAAGGTCTGGAATTGATTCGTTTTTTTCTTTAGAAAGATTCCAGCAACGACACCATTTACAATTCCGATAAGTAATGGCAAGAGGATCCTTAGAAATAGGGTGGTGGACAAAGGAATGGATTCTTGCGTAAATCTTGCAGTAGAGATAGCAATCGTTGTAAAAAAGACAATAAAGGCAACAATATCATCTAATGCGGCCATTGGAATCAGCGTTTGGGTAACCGGCCCATCGGTTTGAAATTCCTCGACAATCGACAATGCCGGAGCAGGTGCAGTTGCTAAAGCAATCCCACCGAAGATAAAGCTGGCATAAACTGGAATCCCCGTAAAATAAAAAATAAGACCAAATGCGAGACTAACTACAACAAAAGTCCCCATCGATTGAATCAATGTTGTAATCATAATTTGCTTGCCATATTATTTTAATTTACTAAAGACTAGCTCAGCACAATCATTAATCCTGCGCTGATTTCAACCACACTTAAAAACACATGATAACCCGATGCATCTAAGAGTGAGGGATTCATCAGATTTAAGGCATAGGGTCCCAAAATCATTCCGCTAATTAGCCAACCTAAAATAGAGGGGAGTCTTATTTTAGAAATAAGCCTACCGAGAGCCAATGCAAATAGAATGGCTATTAAAAGTCTAGTGATTAATAAAAACATATAAATGACCTCCTGAAAAATAAAAGAGTAAAAAGTACAGTATCCTATACTAGCAGTACTCACAGGATTGGTCAAACTCAAGTGGGACTAATTAAAAAAGCTGCAACAAAGGAATGAATACATCATTCTCTGAGACAGCTTTTTCATTATTTGATTGAACGAAAATTATTTTCGCTTGTCATAATCACTAGTTTTTTTTTGATCTAACAATACATCGTCTTTAGGGTCATCAGCTAAATTTGGATTTGAAAATGTCTTTTTTTGATTTGTTGACAGCTTTGAATCTTCTTGAAAATCCGTTCTTGTATATGGTTCATTTATTAAGATAATTATTTTTCCCGCATCAATATTTGCGCGGTAGTAGAACAGCGGATCATCTTCTGGATGCTTTGGTTCCTCTCCGTAATCATCAACTGTCGAAAAAGCATCTTTGATTTTTTCCCAAAGTGAGGAATCGGCATCGACTCCGTCTTCGTAAGGATCTTTGACATGCACTTCAATATCTAATTGGTGGACAAAACTATCGTGTACTTCAGTATTTGAAATCAACCGAATGTTTTCTGGTCGGTATCCCTCTTCTTTCAACCGTTTAACCGCCAAAATAACCTCGTGAGGTGTATCATAACTTCCCTCAACATAACTCATAGTCACTACCTCCTCGCACGTTCAGATTGGTTGGTTTGTCTTAATCGTCACTCGATTCAGCTTGATCGAGAAGCGTTTCGCCCCCTAGGACAATTCCGCCTAATGTATGCACAATATGGTCAAGTGCCCATTCATGGCCAATTTGGTTGAAACTGGCGACGCCTTCTTCATGGACCACAATATCAAATCCTTTGTTGTAGGCATCAATTGCCGTATGGAGAACACAAATATCTGTACATACTCCAACGATGTGAACTTCTTGAATATTCCGTTCTCTTAATTTCAGTTCTAAATTGGTACCGACAAAGGCTGAGTATCTCGTCTTGTCAAAGTACTCGACATTGTCTGCCTCTTTGATACTTTGGTAAGTCGCTTCCAAATCCCCATATAATTTACGGCCTTCAGTTCCTGCGATATTATGATCTGGGAACAACTTACTTTCTGGGTGCCTATCATCATTTTCAAAATGCTTATCAATTAAGAAAGCAACATAATCATCATTTTCATAAAAGTCTGTGGTTGTTTTGACAATATAGTCGTGTAACGCTTGACCTGGCTCCCCACAAGTCAATGTCCCATCAGCAGCAACAAAATCATTTGTATAATCGATATTCAATAACGCCTTACGCACATTATTCACTCCTATCTACTTACTTATTCTGCTAGTAAGAATATCATAAACACCACACTTACTAAAGCAAAACATGTCAGTTTAATTGGAAAAAAAGTTTTGTAAAAGAGTAATTAAATGGTAAGATGTGCCAAATAATCACAATATGTAGTTATACAAAAGGAGTTTTTAAAATAAAGAAGAAAATTGGATTTTTCGGTAGGAAGTTTGTTTATGTCGGAGTTGTATTGCTAGCTGCTGGTACTTCAAATCTAATGCCTATGACTGGCAATGTACCTATTGATACAGTAGAAGCGACTAGTACTAGTAAGGATCACAATACTTGGATTAAAAAGGGAAATGTCTGGTACTATGTAAATGATAGAGGGGCTAAGGAAACAGGTTGGCTCAAAGTAAGTAACAAATGGTATTACATGGATACAAACGGTGTAATGCAAACGGGTTGGAATAAAGTTGGAAATCGTTGGTACTATATGAATGCAAGTGGGGCGATGCAAACCGGCTGGAATAAAGTCGGAAATAGATGGTACTATATGCAGGCAAGTGGGGCCATGAATAGTAAAACAGGCTGGAACAAAATCGGGCGGAATTGGTACTATCAATTATCAAGTGGCGCGATGGATACAGGTTGGCGTAAAGTGAGCGGCAAGTGGTATTATTTACAAAGCAATGCCATTATGCAAACGGGTTGGTTGAAACTGGGGAATTCTTGGTATTACTTAGATAATAGTGGAGCCATGCAGACAGGACAGCAGGAGATTAATGGGAAAAGTTATTATTTCAATGCCAGCGGTCGTATGCAATCAACAGCTGCCTCAGCAGCTGACTCTACCGCGTTTAACTTGGCGGCTATTCAGCAAGAGTTTCACAAATTAGTGAACCAAGAACGAGTAGCCAATGGGAAAAGAAAAATAGCGTACCTCCACGAGTTAAATGATGCAGCAAACACACGAGCCTATGAAGTAAGAGAAGTTGGTGGCCTATTCTCACATACGCGTCCAAATGGTACAAGTTTTCGAACGGTGCACAATAAATTAAATGATTTTAACTCAGGCGAAAACGCTCTACGCTTTAGTAAATTTAATACTGTCCCAACGAATAAACGAATCGCTGAGAGAATGTTTAGTCAGTGGAAAAATTCACCAGGACATTATGCGAATATGCTCAGTAATGACTATACGCATCACTCACTAGGTGTCTATTTAGAAAAAAATGGATCATTTACAAACTATAATGGTATTCAACTATTGTATATTGCACGATAATAATTAGGTTGAAGACACGCCCTTTCAAGTAAGTAATTGAAGGGCTTTTTTTAATCCGCAAAATCAATTCTAAAATAAGTATCATTTTAATCTTATTTAGTATATATTAGAAACAAATTAGAAAAAAGTAATCTCAGTAAATTAAAGGGGGAGATTTATTTGAACACTATGGGAATGTTTTTAATGATATCAGGGATTTTATATTTAGTTTATTCCTTGTTTTCTCGAAATAAAAAAAGTGTTTACTTTGCAAGTGTTTTGATTAATGAAGATAAGGAACTGGAGTATTTAAATATCCAACTAGCTGTCTCTATATTAAATAGTGTTTTGCTAGTTGTGGCTGGACTGATTGCTTTTCAACAAAACTTCCCTTCATTTTAATATACAGGAACTCCTGTAGTGGTGCATTTAAATAATTTTATTGCGAAGATGATTGGTTTTCGAAAAGACTATTTAGCGGACATCTAAAGGCTGCCTGAAGAAGGAGTGAGTAAAAATGTATGAAAAATATTTGAAAGCGTTTGTTGTTGTCCCTTTATTTTTAATGATCGTTGCAGGTTGTGTTCGTGATACAGCTACTGAAAGTAATGAGATCGCTTATGTTTCAGTAGACACCAAGTCGGCCTATCAAGAAACATTCGAAGAACTAGATTTGGGTCTTATTTTTGATTTTAACTTGAAGCTACCGCAAGCGAATGAAAGCTGGGTAAAGCTTTGGGTGGAAGGCTATAGTGAAGGAGAGCAAATTGAACCGGCATTAAGTGTACTTGAGTATGGCCAAAGCCCAAACCAAGAAGAAGAAGGGAATGTTGGTGTGGGTATTATTAATGCCGATAGTGCAGAGCGGCAAATATTCTTATATGGTCCAAGCGTGAGACTCTCCCCGCATTCAATCGATCAAGATATCTTTTTGACAGAGGGAATCAGCAATTGGGATTACGCGATTGATAATAAACAAGTTGGTTTAGCTTCAGGTGAAGAGAAAATATTAGCTGTGTATCGGCAGTCAGCTGGAGATATGAACGCGTATAGCTATGAAGATGAGGAATCCATTGATCAAATGATTCGAGAAGATGCAGTAGTCATCTTACTGAAAATTCAGGTTGATGAAATGCCGAAAGAGTAATAATTTAAAAGAAGAGGGCGCAGTTTCTTGTGTCCTTTTTTGATAATCACTTAACTATAGAATAGAGGGAAACAAGATGGTGAAAGAAAAATATGAACATTTGTTAAGGCATTATTACTGGGGAAGTTTTGATAGTGGAGTTATTTTCATCTTCTTATCGTTGATGATTTGGGATGAAACGGAGAACATGGTGACTGTTGCCTTAGCATTTTCAATTCCAATTATTATCGATACGGTAACTGACTATTTCTTTTCAAGTTTTAGTGATGCGCGTAATCGAAGGAAGCTGATTATTATTGGGAATGTTGGATCAGCAATTGCATTAACTTTTTATGGACTCGCAAATAGTTTAGCTATGTTGTATGGCTTTATCTTTTTAAAGTCATTGTTTGCCAAGCTCTATCAAAGTTCACTCGCGCCCTACATACGTGAAAATATTGAAGAAGAACAGTATATGGAATTCTTGTCACAGCGCAATATTCAGATGAGCACCGGCGCTTCTTTTGGAGGCTTTGCATTAATGATGTTGTATGCTTATACGCAGAGTCTAGTGCTTGTCTTTTTTGTTTCTGGATTGATTGAATTATACTCAACAACTTATTTACTAAAGTTAGAAGATCAACCAGT
This sequence comes from uncultured Carnobacteriaceae bacterium, assembly GCA_964425775.1. Taxonomy (GTDB): domain Bacteria; phylum Bacillota; class Bacilli; order Lactobacillales; family Carnobacteriaceae_A; genus Atopostipes. The sequence continues at coordinate 3,950 of CAYROB010000025.1, read as the reverse complement.
ACCTAAAAAGAAAGTTCGAGAAGATGCCGTTGACTTAGACTGGATTCGTTATATCACGCTGATTTACACAGTTGAAAGCTTTGGGATTGCTTTAATTGTGAATCGAATGCTGATTTATATCCATGAGGTTCAAGGAGTTGCGGCCGAGAATGTTGGCTTTGTATTCTTTTTAGTCTATGGAATATCGAGTATAGTTGGCGCCAAATTATACAAGAATTTTGCTCACCTCTCATTGAAAACTATGTTAATTGCTTCATTTTTATTACAGGCTCTTTTACTGGCCGTCTTTACGCAGATCAGTCAACTGGTTTTAATTATTGTCATTTGGTTTGTTTTTGAGTTAGTCGCAAATATCACCAATATTTACGCAAGTGATAAGTTAAACAGTAGTCTGTTTACAGATATTGGCAAGCGCCTGTCAAAGTTTCGCGTGATGATTGCGATTGGTGGAGTGGCGGGCCAGTTTGTTGTGAGTCGGATTTGGGATCAGCTAGGGATGAGTATGAGCTTTTACTTTTCAAGTGTGGTGTTGGTATTGGTCGCTTTGCTCATTCTGTTTAAAAACAAACAAGCTTTTGAAAGAAATTAATTGTCAAATAAAGCAATTAAAGCATTTGTTCTTGATTCTATGGTAATCTTATAGAGAAAGATGATATAAGAAGGAGCAGATAAGGATGAGTACAAATAAAAATAGACAAGTAGAAACTGACCATGAGAAAGAAATCTATGAAACGAAAGCTGCATCATCATTTGGTGTATTTAGTTTGCTAACAATAGTGATAATCGTTATTGTCTTATTAGCAATTGGCTTTTTCTTGTTGAATTTCATGAACAGCTAATAGAGTAGGAGAGTGAAAGACGATGGAAAGTAAAAGCGAATACCTTTTTGGCCTTGTTTTTACAATTGTTTTATTTCTGATTATGGATCAGTTTGGTCCGGAGGTTAGTTTGTTCATTCGGGTAGCTATCATTCTACTCTTACTGTTAATCGGTCGTTTCTTATTTAGTAAGCTATTTCTTGATGATCAATGATAAAGGAGGGAATTCAATCATGAGTAGTGAAACGCAACTAAAAATAATCAATACGATCATGGCTTTGCTGGGCTATCTGCCACTCATACTATTAATGTTTATCTCAAAAATCACTATCGCAGTGAAAGCTATTTTGTTCATTTTCTTCTTAGGTCCAAGGCTCTACAAGGATATAAAAGAGGGAACTTTTCAAATCTAACGTAGTACTTATCAGCTATTGAAAGGTTGCAGGAAAGGGATTTGTATGAAAAAGTTAAAAAATAAATTGGGTCTTTTAGTTATAATGCTGAGTCTATTTTTTATAACCGGTTGTGCGAATGAAGAAACAAGTAAGCAACTCTTCATTTATCAAGAAGGGGCAGACTTTGATACGAGTATTCCGCTGGGCTATCAGCTGTATCCAACTACTGATCAGATCATTATCATTTGGAATGAAGGGGAAAAAAGTCATTCGACGGATTTATTGGTTTTTGAAGAGGATGACAACACGATTGAATTTAGGTATTTGAATGAAGCGGATGAAAATGTAACAAAGACCTTTAAAATTTTGTCTGATTCACTGATTGTGGATGAAGTAAATAGAGAATATCAATGGTTTGGTGAAGAGGTTGATTAAAGAATTACATATCATTTAAGACGTTGCTCCTTTTTCGAGTAGCGTTTTTTATTTGCGTTTTTTGAGTTGTCTTTGCTAATGGATGAGGTCTCTGTTAGAATAGACCAGTTGTGCTATTAGAAGTTTGTGAGAAAGTTGTTAGTGAATATTCATGAAAATGATTTTTAAAGCGACTAATAGCGCCGGAAAGAAGGAATGGTATGTTTGGATTTATTTTTAAAGATTAGTATGGCAATCTTCGCAGGTGTTTTAGGCGGGCGAATTGCTAATTACTTTAAGTTGCCCAGTGTTTCAGGGTACATTGTCGCTGGTCTCCTTTTAGGCCCCTCTTTTATTCATTTGATGGGAAGCCAAGAGTTGAGCTCACTTAGTTTCATCACGGATATCGCTTTGGCCTTTATCGCGTTCTCGATTGGGAATGAGTTTCTAGTGTCGGATATGAAGAAGGTTGGGAAAAACGCATTTTTACTAACATTGGGTGAAGTGATTGGAGCAGTTGGTCTTGTCTTTTTAGTGATGTACTTTGTTTTCAAACAGAGTTTTGAATTTAGTATGATCATTGCTACCTTATCTGCATCCACTGCACCAGCCGGAATTGTCATGGTGATTCGAGAGTTGAGGGCAAAAGGTCCTTTGGTCAAAACGATTTTACCCGTGGTTGCCTTTGATGATGCCTTAGGAATTATGTTGTTTGGCGTGGCTTTGTCTTTAGCAAAAATGACTTCGGGGGTAACGGAATATACATTATTTCAGATTGTCAGTGCCCCTGTATTGGAAATTGTTGGCTCATTAGGACTTGGATTTATTTTAGGATTCATCATGAGTTACCTCACTCGAAAAGTAAAAGGTAAAGATGAACTGTTAATTATGACGACAGCGTTTGTTCTAGCAGGCCTTGGGGCAGCAAATTTCTTTAATATGTCTCCATTACTTACCGCAATGATGATGGGTGGAACTTTGGTTAACTCAATGCAGAATTCTAAGAGAGTGTTTCGCTCGATTAATGATTTCACACCACCGATTTATCTGATGTTTTTCACGTTGGCCGGTATGGGGTTAGATCTCAAAGTCTTATCTTCAGTAGGTGTGATTGGCGTAGGGTATATCTTTTCTAGAGGATTTGGAAAAGTTATTGGGGCAGCAATTAGCGCAAAAGCTATTGGAGCACACAAGAGTATCCAGAAGTATTTAGGAATGAGTTTACTCACACAAGGTGGGATTTCGATTGGATTATCGACGATTGTCAGTAATGAATTACCACAGTTTAGTGACTCGATTGTTCCGGTGATCTTATTTGGTGTGCTTGTCTTTGAAATCTTAGGCCCAATTCTTGCGAAAGTTGCGATCACACGAGCAGGCGAAGTTGGCGGGATGACAAAAAAAGATGCATAGTACTCACCTCGATTTGAAAGGACGGATTTAAACATGAATGTATTATTTATCGTACTAAACAAGACAGAATATTTAGATGAAATACTGGATCAATTTGTTGATATTGGGGTTCGAGGGGCGACGATCATCGACAGCCAGGGGATGGGAAGTGCCTTGGTAGATACTCGAAATGTGAATGAACCCTTTTTTGGTGTCTTAAGAAACTTACTTGATGTCGGATTATGCTCCGAATTCACGATATATGTAACCATAATGACGGTAAATAGTATCAATGAAGTCACTACAAAGGGTATAAACGTTTCTAAATAACGCAAAATATTAAATAAGAGGAATATTTGAAGCCCTAAAAGAAAGAGGATGATTCCGGTTCTCCCAAATATGATGCGGATGATGCCTCG
>CAYROB010000025.1:0-502 GCA_964425775.1 uncultured Carnobacteriaceae bacterium | reverse complement strand
TATTTGACTTCATTCTCCCATTCCCTTCTTTCCATTTTAGCAATCTCAATCTTTTATGCTTTTTCTTTAATTTATTATTTTCGATCGGATCGACTCCTTGGCCGTCATTAAAATATGTTCTTCCCGGAAATCAGAATGCAAGCCAGTTACCATAAGAATAAAAAATAAGTTCTGGTGATTTTAATTGGAGCTAGGCGATATCCGTTTTCGTCTCATTTTTTTAAATCATAATCAATAAATCGGATGCTATTTATTTACATTCATTTTCTGCCATTTATCTCCTTAGTCATTTACTATATCAATCATCATTTATTAGTTTGTATGCTCTAAACATCTGGATAACACTAAGCAAAAGTTCATTAATATCCATGTTAGAGAAAAACTTCACTTGTCCAATGTATTCTCTTTGTCATTTTAACATAACAGGATCTATTTTATGTCTACAGTATCTATATTTTTACTATTATGATCAAATTTAAAGAAGTTTAAAATTTCAGCAGTT
>CAYROB010000024.1:10441-11285 GCA_964425775.1 uncultured Carnobacteriaceae bacterium | reverse complement strand
CTGTAGTGAGGGACTGTCCCCGTAGGCGATTTTGCGCAGCAAAGAGCCTTGCTTACCAGATTAACGTAATAAGTTTTTAGTAGGCTTGTTTTTTTCCGCACCTTCTCTTAATGATAAATCAAATACTTCATCATACATTCTTTGGGCTTCTGTAATATGCTCAACATCTAGATAGGATAAATCTTTTGCTTTATAATATATATAAAGTAAGTCATTTTTATAAGGTGAAGAACTAGATTCTAATCTAAGATTATTAGTATCATAATCTAGGTAAACATCTCCATTAGTACTATTTACTAAAATCCATTTGCCGTCTATATAACACTCAACCATCACATGACCAACTACTCCCTCACCATCTTTTTTTCTTAGCTTTTCTACATGCTTAGTTGATGTAGCATCTACTATAATGGATGGTATCCCTTTATACTTTACAATGGCTTGAAATAATGTAGCATAATTAGTACATCCTATGGCCTCTCCCTGCTCTATTATTTGAGCAGCTGTTGCCATCCTATTTTTAACCGCATTGTTTTTAGGCTTAGAATATCCTTTTCGAACGTATTTCAGGATTTCTTCAATTGTAGAAGATATGGACGAGGATATTTCAATCGAAAACATAAGCAAATTAAGTCGAGCGGAGAAGAGAGAATTAATTGAAACATTAGAATTAGAAATGCGTTATGCGGCAAAAAATCTAGAGTTTGAAAAAGCTGCCTCTCTTAGAGATGTCATGTTAGAATTACAAAGTTCTTAGGTAATTATCTTAGGATAAAAAAGTTCGATTTTTAAAAAATGATTTTAATTTATGGTTTAAAACCTTGCTTATTTCAGCTAAGTCTAG
>CAYROB010000024.1:8205-10431 GCA_964425775.1 uncultured Carnobacteriaceae bacterium | reverse complement strand
AACGTTGTCTTGGTAATTGGATTCAATTATATAAGGGGTGTCAATATGACAATGTCACAAGAGAAAAAAACAGAAATTATCGAAGCACATGCACGTCATGAAGGAGATACAGGTTCTCCAGAAGTGCAAGTAGCGTTATTAACACACGAAATTAATAACTTAAACGATCACATGCATGAACATAAACATGACTACCATTCACAACGTGGATTAATGAAAAAAATCGGTCACAGAAGAAACTTACTTACGTACTTACGTAATAATGATCTTACTCGTTACCGCGATCTTATTGGAAAATTAGGTCTACGTCGTTAATCTATAAAATAATAAATGAAAAGCGAGATTCTTCTGAATCTCGCTTTCTTTTTAGAGAAAAAAATATCAAAAGAATTCAGGAAGACACCACTACTAATCAAATGTGAGGTTTTAGAAGATTAAATAATATTAAAACTTGACCTTTGTTTAGTAGGAGCCTTCCGGATTCAATGAAGGAGAAAATATATGTCAGAGAAAAAAGTTTACAAAATGCAGTTAGCTGGACGCGAGCTTGTAGTAGAAATTGGTCAGATGGCTAAGCAAGCTTCAGGAGCTGCTTTAATTCGTTATGGTGAGACAGTTGTCTTATCAACAGTAGTTGGTGGCGAAAAGCCATCACATTTACCATTCTTCCCACTTACAGTGAACTATGAAGAGAAAATGTATGCAGTCGGTAAAATACCAGGTGGATTTATCAAGCGTGAGGGACGTCCGTCTGAGAATGCAACATTAACATCTCGACTAATTGACCGACCAATTCGTCCAATGTTCCCTGAAGGATACCGTAATGAGGTACAAATTGTGAACACGGTCTTATCGGTTGATCCAGATAGTACACCAGAAATGACCGCAATGTTTGGTTCAAGTTTAGTCTTGGGTCTTTCAAAGATTCCATTTAATGGACCAATCGCTGGAGTAAATGTAGCACGAGTTGACGGTGAATTTGTTATTAACCCAACTGAAGAACAAGATGAACAGTCAAATATTCATTTAACAGTTGCTGGTACGAAAGATGCGATTAACATGGTTGAAAGTTCAGCTAACCAAGTTGAAGAAGCTGAACTATTAGAAGCATTATTATTTGGACATGAAACAGTTAAAGAATTAAATGAATTCCAAGAAATGATTATCGCTGAAAATGGCGTTGAGAAAATGGATGTTGAATTAATTTTACCAGCAGAAGAGCTAACAGCTGAAATCTTTGAAGAATATCAAGGACGCATGGCAGAAGCTATTCTAATCTTTGATAAACAAGAACGAGCAGAAGCAACAGGTTCATTAAAAACTGAAGTAGTTGAAGCATATACAGAAAAACATGCAGATTCTGAAGAATTAGAAGACATCATCAAAGATGTAAAAGAAGTCATGAATAACCTAGAAAAAGAAGAAGTTCGTCGTTTAATTACGGAAGAAAAAATTCGTCCAGATGGTCGAAAGCCAGATCAAGTCCGTGCATTAGAGTCAATAGTTGGTCTGTTACCAAGAGTACATGGATCAGGATTATTTACACGAGGACAAACGCAAGCTTTATCAACAACAACACTAGGACCAATCAATGAGTTCCAAATTATTGATGGCTTGAGTAGTGAAGAGAAAAAGAGCTTTATCCACCACTATAACTTCCCACACTTCTCAGTTGGAGAAACAGGAAGAATGTTTGGACCAGGGCGTCGAGAAATTGGACATGGAGCACTAGGTGAAAATGCACTTGCACCAGTCATTCCAAGTACAGAAGACTTCCCATACATGATCCGTGTCGTTTCTGAAGTATTAGAATCAAATGGTTCATCATCACAAGCAAGTATTTGTTCAGCAACACTATCACTAATGGAAGCAGGAGTACCATTACTTGCGCCAGTTGGTGGAATTGCGATGGGGCTTGTCAAAAATGGTGAAAACTATTCAATCCTAACAGATATCCAAGGCTTAGAAGATGCATTAGGAGACATGGACTTTAAAGTTGCTGGAACTCGTAAAGGTATCACAGCCTTACAAATGGATATTAAAATTGATGGAATCGATACAAATATTCTAGAAGAAGCACTAGCAGCAGCTAAAAAGGCTCGTATGACCATTCTAGATAACATGGAAGCAACAATTGCCGAACCAAGTGCAGAATTGAGTGCCTATGCACCTAAGATTGAATCACTTCAGATTAAAGAAGATCAAATCAAAGTGGTTATTGGTAAA
>CAYROB010000024.1:0-8195 GCA_964425775.1 uncultured Carnobacteriaceae bacterium | reverse complement strand
GGATCATTGATGAAACAGGCGTTAAGATTGATATTTCTGACGAAGGTTTCGTATCTATTTATGGTGAAGACGCAGCAATGATTGCTCGAGCAATTGAAATCATTGAAGAGCTAACTGAAGAAGTAGAAGTTGGCAAGATTTATAATGGAACAGTAAAACGAGTAGAAAGCTATGGAGCTTTTGTTGAAGTAATTAAAGGAACTGATGGCTTATGTCACGTTTCAGAAATTGCAGATCGTTTTGTTAAAGATGTTTCAGAGATTGTTTCTGTCGGCGACCAGTTAGAAGTAAAAGTACTAGAAGTTGATGATAGAGGACGTATTAATCTATCACACAAAGCAGTACTTGCTGAGAAAGAAAACAAAGAGAATTAATTAATAACATTAAAAAATTATGAATGTAGCAAACACCTCATTGATATAAGAGATGGGTGCTTGCTACATTTTTTTACTTACTAAAGGTACAAAGACTTTAATGATTCAGTATTTTAAAATATCTATCAGTTATGCTATACTGAATGTCAATTATTAGAACGGTAGAGAAGAAATTGGAAGGTGGTTATGATTGAGTAATTTAAAAATTATTCCTTTAGGTGGAGTAAGAGAGAACGCACGTAATATGTATGTTGTAGAAGTCGAGAATTCTATCTTCATACTTGATTGTGGGCTAGCTTATCCTGAAGGTACATTATATGGAATAGATGCAGTAATTCCTGATTTTAGCTATTTAGAGGCAAATAAAGAACGGATTGCAGGTGTCTTTTTATCACATGGGCATGATGATGCGATTGGGGCATTACCTTATTTTTTAGATAAGTTTAAGGTTCCAGTTTTTGGATCAGAATTAACAATTAGTTTAGCCAAATGGTATGTAGAAGAAGCAGGATTAGCTGTTGGTTTTGATGATTATCATTCAGTTGATGAAGAGGTAGAAATTAACTTTGACGGTATCTTAGTACGATTTTTCCGTACGACGCATACAATCCCAGATTCAATGGGTATTGCTGTAAAAACGAGTGAAGGAAATATTGTTTATACAGGAAACTTTAAATTTGATCAAACAGCAACAGGAGATTATAAAACAGATTATGCGCAAATTAGTGAACTCAGTCGTGAAGGAGTTTTAGCTCTTTTAAGCGACTCGATGGAAGCTGAGAGTATAACTGAAAATGTCTCAGAATCAAAAATTCAAAAAGAAGTACTGAAAACGTTCCAAGAAACAAAAAGTCGGATTATTGTTCTAGCGGTAGCTAGCAACATCTTACGTATCCAACAAGTGATTAACGCAGCCAGCCGCTGTGGTCGGAAAGTGTTTATGACTGGGAAAAACGTCGAAGCTATTTTAGAAATAGCATTAAAATTAAACAAATTAATCTTACCAGAAGATGATTTATTTATACCAATTGATAAAATCGATGATTATGAAGATGAAGAAATCATGATTTTAGAAACGGGTTCATCAGGAGAACCAATTCGTACATTAGATAAAATGGCTCGGGGACAACATCACCAAGTCAATATTAAAGAAGGGGATTTGGCTTATATCGTTACCAGTCCATCTTCATCAATGGAAGTAATCGTTGCTCAAACGGAAAATCAAGTCTATCGTGCCGGTGGAACAGTGAAGTCGATCTCGGATAACTTGAAGGCTTCTGGACATGGAACACCAATCGACTTACAGTGGATGATTAATTTGTTGAATCCACGTTACTTTGTACCTGTTCAGGGGGAGTACCGTATGCTTGCAGCGCACGCAGACTTAGCTCATCAAACAGGAATCCCATACAAAGATATTTTCATTCTAAGTAATGGTGATGTACTAGAGTATGCAGATAATAAAATGCGTCAGTCGGGTCAAGTATCAGCTGAAAACACATTAGTTGATGGGATTGGTGTTGGAGACATCGGTAATATTGTTCTTCGTGACCGACGTATGTTAGCAAACGATGGAATATTTGTGTCTGTTTGTACAATAAATCGTCAGAAAAGAGAATTAGTTTCAGGACCTTATACATCAACACGTGGTTTTGTTTTTGCAAAAGAAAATCAAGACTTGATTGATAAAGGAAATAAAATAGTTGAAGCAGTAGTGAAAAAGACAATTGCTGATCCAAAGTTTTCGTGGAAAGAATTGAAAGCAAATGTTCGGGATGAATTGGGGTCATTCTTATTTAAAGAAACAAAGAGAAGACCAATAATCTTACCTGTTATTATGGAAGTAAGTCAGAGAAAAAATTAAATAGCATTAGAGAAAATGGTCCCTTTTAACTTAAAAGGGACTTTTTCTAAATACAAATTTAACTACTTATGATGAGAAAGAGGCTTTTATATGGACTATTTTCGTATGATAATTACTTTTTTAATATTTATAAACACTGTGATTTCAATTCTGACAGTGTTTTCCGATAAAAATCGAGATATTGCGACGATTTGGGCTTGGCTGCTAGTGTTGATTCTTTTTCCAGGAATTGGATTGATTATTTACTTGTTTTTAGGAAGAAAAATATCAAAAGAAGATATTTTTAATTTAAGAGAACAGACGAAAACAGGTTTACCAATATATCTAAAAATTAAAGAAATCAGAAAAAAGAACCAACTAGAAGAATTAAAAAACTTAGATTTTAAAGATCCAAATAATAATAAGTATGAAATTGCTAAAATGTTCTTACAGCTCGATCAACCGGCTGTTTCTGATAATAATTCAGTGAAGTATTATGTAGATGGGGAAGAAAAATTTGATGAATTGATTGCCGATATAAAAAAAGCAGAACATCATATCCATCTTTGCTATTATATTTTTAGAGGGGACAAATTAGGGACAGCGATAGTAGAAGCTTTAGAGGAACGCGCTGAAGCTGGTGTCGAAGTAAAAGTACTTTATGATGCAGTAGGTGGCCGTACTTTAAAGAAATCCCTCTTTAAAAAACTTGAGTCTTATGGTGGAGAATCACAAGCTGCTTTTAGCTCAAGAATTCATTTGTTAAATATTCGGTTAAATTATCGTAATCATCGAAAAATTGCTGTAATCGATGGGAACATTGGTTATGTCGGTGGCTTTAATGTTGGGGATGATTATGTTGGGGAATATGAGAATATGGGGTATTGGCGAGACACCCATTTACGGATTGAAGGAAGTGCAGTACACCAACTTCAAGAACGATTTATTATAGACTGGAATGCATCCAAAAAAGTAGAGTTAATTTCATATTCGCCTGCTTACTTTCCAGAAATTGAGTCGAATGCTAATAAAGAAATTCAAATTGTTTCAAGTGGACCCGATACCGAACTAGAATCGATTAAAAAAGGCTTCATTAAAATGATTAGTTTGGCAAAAGAATATATTTATATTCAAACCCCCTATTTTATACCTGATGATGCTTTAAAAGAAGCGTTAGAAATGGCTCTCTTGTCCGGTGTAAAAGTTAAATTAATGATTCCAAATAAACCGGATCATCCGTTCATTTATCAAGCAACCTTGAGTTATGCTGAGGAATTATTAAATCAGGGGGGCGAGATTCACATTTACGATAAAGGCTTTTTACATGCAAAAACAATCGTAATTGATGACGAAATTGTATCGGTAGGTACAGCAAACTTTGATATCCGAAGTTTTAAATTGAATTTTGAAGTGAATGCCTTCATTTATGATGAGGAATTAGCTATCGAACAGAGAAAATATTATGAAGAAGATGCACTGGAATCTTATTTATTAACAGATAAGATTATTACAGAGTATTCATTGTGGGATCGATTCAAACAACAGTTTAGTCGTTTGTTTTCTCCAATATTATAGAAAGAAAAAAGATCAAAGTCTTAATGAAGATAAGACCTTGATCTTTTATTTTGATTAGTTTACTAATCGGATATGACGGATAAATCGTGGCTGAATTAAATGAATAGTTTGATCAGTTTTAGGGGTTAAAATAATCTGACTTGATTTAGGAGATAATTGTATCTTACCGCTAATCTCCGTGAACTCATGAGAAAATGGAGATGGGTTGAATTGAATAGTAATGGACTCGTTTTTTCGGGCTGCTAGTTTAATGTAGTGTCGAATTTGCTCCATTGGCATACGTGGATAGACTTTAAATTGTTTTCGAGCAGTATAGTTTGGATAATCTTCAACGAATTGAGTAAATATTGTTTTGGTTGCATCAGCTAATTTTTCCATAACTCATCCTCCGAACATATGTTTGTAACTAAATGATACCGAACGCTTGTTCTTTTGTCAATAAAAATTAACAGATGCTTCGTAAAAGTGAAATGTAGAGCGTTTTCAGAGAGAAAAAAGAGCCTATTTTGGTCTTCTACTAGAAAAAGCGAGAAGTTTATGGTAAAATTTTAAAAAGCTTATAAATAAAAAATGCGTTATTTGTGGAGAAGACATAGATTTAAGTTCTCTTTGTGATTTGACATAAAGAGACTTGGAAGCTATGTTTTTTTGTAAATAGTTAGTGAATGAGAAGGGAAATGCAAATGGGAGAGCGAGGATTATTAATAGTGCTTTCTGGTCCGTCAGGGGTTGGAAAGGGTACAGTTCGAGAGCATCTTTTTGAACATTATAATAATGATTTTGATTTTTCTATTTCAATGACAACACGTCAAATGCGTGAAGGTGAAGTAGATGGTGTTGATTATTTCTTTAGAACAAAAGAAGAATTTGAGCAATATATCAAAGAAGGTAAGTTATTAGAGTATGCCAACTATGTCGGCAATTATTATGGGACACCGATAGACTACGTGAATGAAACATTAGACTCTGGTCAAGATGTCTTTTTAGAAATTGAAGTTCAGGGTGCTTTGAAAGTTAAGAAGCGAATGCCTGAAGGAATATTCATCTTTTTGTCACCACCTGATTTAGAAGAACTTAAAACACGCATTATCAATCGGGGAACAGATCATCCAGCGGTGATTGCTCAGCGAATGGATAAAGCTGTTGAAGAATTGGGACTCATTAAATATTATGATTATGTTGTTGAAAATGATACAGTTGATCGAGCTGCTAAAAAAATAAGAAGTATTATTGAAAGTGAACATCTAAAAGTAGAACGAAATATCGAACGTTTCTCAAAAATTATAGAGGAGATGAAGTAATTGCTAAACTATCCATCAATAGATGAATTATTAGGTCAAGTAGATTCAAAATATTCGTTAGTCATTTTAGCTTCAAAAAGAGCACATGAATTAGAGGGAAAAAAAGAAACTGCTCAAGATGAGTTGCTTAAAGAATATAAATCGATTTCACATCTAGGTAAGTCACTAGAAGAAATAGCGTCAGCTAATGTCGTAATCGATCCAAATAGTATTACTGAAATTTAGTTGGTATTGCACTTATTATAATCAATAATTTTATAGATAGATTAAGAACAGCTCTAGCAAGATCATGGAGCTGTTTTTATTGTTTTCCAGCTCAATAACTCGCTTGATTTGTGGTATTCTAATAGGAGTGAAAAAGGAATGTTTAGAATCAGATAGCCTAAAAAAATTAAATAATAAGACAGTCAAATTTAAATTAAATTATTTAAAAAGGATTGATGTATGAGATGTTAAAAGGGAAAAACATAGCTCTTTATGTAACAGGAGGAATTGCTGTCTACAAGACAGTGGATTTAATGCGTTCATTTATAAAAAAAGGTGCGCATGTCAGAGTGGCAATGACAGAATCAGCCACAAAATTTGTCAGCCCACTTACTTTTCAAGTATTGAGTAAAAATGAAGTCTATATTGATACATTTATTGAAAATGAACCAGAACATCTGGCACATATTGATATTGCAGATTGGACAGATATAGCCGTCGTTGCACCAGCCACAGCGAATACGATTGCTAAAATCACTTATGGGCTAGCTGACAACTTTGTATCATCTGCTTTGCTTGCAACAAATGCGCCAATCTTTATTGTTCCTGCAATGAATAATGATATGTATGAAAATCAAGCGACCCAGGCAAACCTAGAGATGTTAAGAAGTCGCGGACTTTACCTAGTTGAACCGGATACTGGTTTCTTAGCAGAAGGTTACGTAGGGAAGGGACGTTTTCCAGAAAAAGAACGAATTGTCGAAGAACTAGAAAGTTTTTTAGTTGAAAGTTCGGAAGACTTACCATTAAAAGGATATAAGGTCCTAGTTACTGCAGGTGGAACCAAAGAGAGAATTGATCCAGTTCGCTACATTACAAATGATTCATCAGGGAAAACAGGACATGCAATTGCCAAAGCTGCTTATCATCAAGGGGCGGCAGTTACACTAGTAACTGCAAGTAACTTAGATGTTCCAACAGGAATTCACAAAATAAAAGTTGCATCAGCCCAAGAAATGTTTGATGCAGTCGACCAGCAGTTTGCTGAAACAGATGTCTTGATTATGTCAGCTGCTGTCTCGGATTACGGGGTTCTCGAAGAGGCTGAATCAAAAATAAAGAAAGAAGAGCAAACTGATTTAATGACACTCGAATTGAAACTGAATCCAGATATATTAAAAACAATGGGCTTGAAAAAAGACCAGCAATTTGTCGTCGGTTTTGCAGCAGAAACAGAAAATCTAGAAGAAAATGCGCAGAAAAAATTAGTTGGGAAAAATTTAGATATGATTGTAGCCAATGATGTAAGTCGCAAGGATACAGGCTTTAATGTGGATGACAATGAGGTGCTTATTTTAACGAATTCGGATGAACGCTATGAGATACCGAAACAGTCAAAAGCTGATATTGCTAACATTTTAATTGATAAAATAGCTGAAGCACTTACGGACTAGAAAGAGACAAACAGAAAGGAAGAAAATATGCGAGAGATTGCTGAAGTGATAGTGGATATTCCAGTACTTCAAACTAACATACCTTTTGAATTTAAAATACCAGAAAAATTAAAAAATGATATTGAAGTAGGTATGCGCGTAGTTGTTCCTTTTGGTCGAGGAAATCGCCGAATTCAAGGTTTTATCACCACAATCAAAGATACTGCAGATTTTGAGGGGGAACTGAAAGAAATCGTTGATATTATGGATTTATCTCCCGTGTTAAACACTGAAATGATTGAATTGGGTGAATGGATTGCCCAAAAAAGCTATAGTTTTCGAATTATGGTGTATCAGTCGATGTTACCAGCTGTTTTACGTGCACGCTATCAAAAAGTTGTTACAATACTAGATCCGGAAGTGAATCCGGCTTTACTAAAGCTATTCGCCGGTGAAACGTCGATGGACTGGGATGAAGTAGAGAAAAAAGGGCTAACAGCTGAAATGTTGAAATTAAGAAAAGAAAATAAAGTAGATGTGAAATATTTAGTTGATGATAAAGTTACGAAGAAGATGAAGAAAGTCGTTGTTCGTAATATGTCAGTAGCTGAGCTAGAAGAAGCAAAGGAAACCATTAATGCTCAGGCACATCGACAAAGACAACTGATTGATATTTTAATTGGTTTAGCTGAAGATGAAACAATTGATGCAAAAGTTTTAAGAGATGAACATAAAGTGTCAACAGCAGTGATTCAGCGTGGTGAAAATGAGGGTTGGTGTACGATAAAAGAAATCGAAGTTTATCGTGACCCATATAAAGATACGATTATCGAACAGACTGAGGATTTAGTCTTAAATGATGAACAACAAAAAGCTTATGAGCAGATTATGGAGCCGATTGAAAAGAAAGAACACGAAGTCTTTCTATTACAGGGGGTTACTGGAAGTGGAAAGACAGAAGTTTATCTCCAAACGATCTCTGAAGTGCTGAAAAAAGATGAGGGTGCGCTTGTTTTAGTCCCTGAAATTGCCTTAACGCCGCAAATGGTACATCGATTTAAAGGGCGCTTTGGTGATCAAGTAGCGGTCTTGCACAGTGGTCTTTCCGATGGTGAGAAATATGATGAATGGCGTAAAATTGAGAATAATGAAGCGAAAGTTGTTGTTGGTGCACGTTCAAGTGTCTTTGCGCCCCTCGATAACATTGGGTTGATTGTTATTGATGAGGAACATGAGAGTACTTACAAGCAATCCGAATCTCCTCGATATCATGCCCGTGATGTGGCCATTAAACGTGCGCAACATCATAATTGCCCGGTAGTCCTTGGAAGTGCAACACCTTCCTTAGAATCAAGAGCGAGGGCCACTAAAGAGGTTTACACATTACTCGAGTTAAAAGAGCGTGTAAACGAGCGACCATTACCTGAAGTAAAGGTTGTTGATATGCGTGAGGAAATGAGAAAAG
>CAYROB010000023.1:7419-11624 GCA_964425775.1 uncultured Carnobacteriaceae bacterium | reverse complement strand
TCATGGAAGTTACTGATTTATTCATTCAAAAATTTGGTTCTCAAGAAGATGACGTTAAAAACGTTAAATGGGAAGCATCTGAAAAGGAGGAAGCATAATGAAATTAGTTGGAATTGTTGGATCGGCATCGGATGTATCATATAACCGCAAATTAATGCATTTCATCAAAGACCATTTTGCGGATGAATTTGAATTAGACATTGTAGAAGTTAAAGACTTACCAATGTTCAACCAAGATCATGCTGAGTTAACCGAAGGTGGTCAAATTCACACCATCAACCGTAAAATCTTACAAGCTGACGGTGTCATTATCGCTACACCAGAACACAACTACACCATTCCAGCAGCTTTAAGTTCATTACTTGAGTGGTTATCATTTGAAATTCACCCACTTCGTAATAAACCTGTCTTAGTTATAGGAGCGTCATATTTAGACCAAGGTACTTCACGTGCGCAATTACACTTGCGTCAAATTTTAGAAGCGCCGGGAATTGATGCCCTACCAATGCCAGGTTCTGAGTTCTTATTAGCCGAAGCTTTAGATGCTTTTGATGAAGATGACAAATTAAATGACCAAAGTACGGTTTCATTCCTAGAAACTGTTATCGAAAAATTCGTTAAATACGTCGAAGCCGTCGAAAAATTAAAAGTTGATCCTGAATTCAAGCAAGAAGACTTAACCGCTTCAAACCCAACCGATACAACCATCGAAGGCGTTGACATGAACGACCCAGAGTGGGTGGAAAAAGCGGCGAAGAAAGTTAACGCTGTTTCAGGTGACACCTATGTTAAGTTAGACCGAGGAATTTTAACGGTTGACCAATTAAACTGGTTCTTACAAACGATTCCTTTAGAGTTAACTTTTGCTGATGAAAACAACCAGTACCTATACTACAACCGTCATAAAGAAGGCGATGACATGTTTGCTTCACGTTACCAACCAGACGTTGGATCAAGTTTAGCAGACGTCCACCCTCCTCATACATTCAACAACGTATCATGGGTTATCTCGCAATTACGTTCAGGAAATATGGATTCTGTCCACGTTCACGTTCCAATTCATCAAGACCATTATGTCGTCCATAACTACCAAGCAATGCACGACGAAGATGGTAAGTACCGTGGAATTAACGAGTACGTCTTGGACTTAAACCCAGTCATTGAGTGGTACTTAGAGCAAACCGGTTACGAACTAGTTAAACCAGAAGTAACCGACGCCGATTCAAGTGCTTCAATGGGTGGTGCATGGGGAACTGACGATGCTTCAGACGACTACGAAGTTGAAGCAACCGATGCAGATTCAGGCGCATCAGAATGGTAATTTACATTTAAGCAAAATAAAGACACGAGCCAGTTATTACGGTTCGTGTCTTTTTGTGTCTTAATGACGCTTATGTCCATGAATTTCTGAAGCAATGACTTGCGTTTTTTCTTCGTCTGTCATATCTTTCCATGCTTTAGCGATCACAGGTCGTTTAATGTTGTATCCTCGTTTAGTGGTATGTAACAAAGCTTCTTCAATCGCTTGCGAGACAGCCTGTTTGATCGCGTTACTGGTCACGGTAGCTCCTGTAACCGCGTCGACGTTAACGGTATTTTGCTTAATCATTTCTTTTGGTAAATACTTCATCGCTAATTCGCCAATTCCCACGGTTTCGGCTTCGTCGATAATTTCAATCGATTCGATGTTGACTTTAACTCGCGCCACAACTTCGCCATTTAACCCTTTACCAACGCCGATATATTCGCCCTTTCCGACCGGATATGAATCTTTCGCATATTGATAAGGAAGTACCGACGAACCACTGGTCGTGTCTACTTGATATTTGTTCATTCTGTCACTCCTCTCGTTTTGAGATAGTCATTTAACTGTGTTTGGGTGTTTAAATTTTCGAAAAGCTTTGGATCAGATTTTGACCTTAAAGCATCTAATGAAAGTTCTTTAAAGTTAGCTTGTTTAATTAAAGCTTGCATTTGATATTCATTTGCTTCAATGTGTTTTTCAATCACACCGACTAAACGTCGATGGTAAAAGGCTTGAAAAGGTTCATAACGGTGATCATCGTTATAGATTACCACTCCGTCGATTGAATTATCGAGATAATTTGTTAATTCATCAATATAATCAACGTCGATTTCAGGCATATCACATGCTAGAACATAAGAATAATCGTGTTTAGCGGCCATTAACCCGGCATGAATACCAGCTAATGGTCCAGCCTCTTGATACTGATCTTGGACCGTTTTGACTGGTAAATTTTCATAAAATTCAGGCGTATTCGTTACTATGATCACTTCGGCAAACAGTAGGCTTAACGCCCCACAAATTTCATGCGATAAATAAGTACCATTCTCTAATTGAATGCGTTGTTTATCAAATCCCATGCGGGAACTTTTCCCGCCCGCTAGTATGATCGCTGAAAGCTTATGCATCCGGAAATTGCTCTTGGATGCGTTCATCGACACCAAATACTTGCCCTAAAATTCGGATAAAGACGTAACCGACAAAAATTGTCGTTAAATAGAGCTGAATGCCTTGGAGTTGTTTCAACCAAGCAGCCGTTTTTAAATAATTTAACGACTCTAAATATGCACTCATTCTACCGGTCGCAACGACACCAATCGCCATGGGGAACGTAATTCCAGCATGGGTTGGTGTGAATTTCATTGCTAAGAAACTTGGTGTTTTATATAAAATAAACGCCAACGTTGCCAGGAGTAAAATGAATAAGAAACACACAAAAATGAATGATGGATTCTTTGAGGTATTTAAGTAGGCAACTAGACTTAAGCTAACCGGTGCCAGTAAAACAGCTTGGGTATGGTAAACCGGTTGAGCGATTGGCATTCGTGCTATTCTTACTACCATGAATGGGAGTAAGAATAAGTAAATCCCAATACAGTAAATCGCTAAAATATTTTGCACTGGTTTCAGTCCCATCGGTCCGCCTAAAACGACCGCGGTCGCAATGCCGTTGTAGGTAACGTGCCAAGAAGGAACCATCATTGTTTTTCTAAAGTTTGGAATCGCATGTTTAATCGTAAAAACGATAATATGAATAAAATAAATTGCAAGGGACACGGCCCAAAGGATTTGACCACCAAGTAACCAAAAATCGGTTAGGTAGTTAGCGATAATAAAGAGTGCCATTGTCATCCCAGCATATAAACTGCTCGGGACGACTTGGTCATACTCTTCTTCTATCATTTTTGGATAAAGCGCCATCTTAACAAAATATAAAATTAAAACGAGCGCTCCGATAGCCATTGAAAAATGACGGACACCCGTGAAACCTAAACCACCGTAAACATTTGATAAGGTTAAGAAACCGGTTGTCGTTGCTAAAATTGGGACTGGTAAACGTTTGGCATAATACTTAATGTAAGCTAAATAATCTAATTCTTTTAATCTTGCTAAAACTTCCATTAGGCCTGCCCTGCTTTCTCTACTGCTACCGGCGCAGATTTATACGCTGGTTCACATGAATAAGGGTCAAAGACAGAAACAGTTAATAAGTTACACTCTTCATAGTGTAATGGGATGAAAATCTCATCGTCCCGCTGAGCATCACTAATTTGAACATCAACCGTCGCGGTTTGTCCGTTACTGGAGTGAATCGTAATTTGATCATCTTCAGTAACGCCTAAATGTTTCGCAAAATCTGTTCCAATTACCGCATAGGCATTTAATGGATCGACTTCGCGTGACGCTGGAATTTCACGTGTACGTGAACGTGTATGCCATGAGGCGGTTGTTGAACGTCCGGTGTTTAAGACGGTTGGGAACTCTTTCGTGGTCGCCATTGGGTTTTTCATAGGCGTTTCGAAAATAAAGTTCGCGCGTTTGTTTGGCGTAAAGAATTTTCCATCTTCATAGAGACGACGTTCTTTTTCATACATAACAGCGCCCGCTGGGAATGGCCACTGAACACCCGGGGAACGAGTTAACCAATCCCACTCTACGCCGGTAATATCACACGGCATCCCACGAGAAGCTTCTTTCATGAGTTCAAAAACAGCTTCAGGCGTTTCCCATTTGGTTAAGTCCATCCCGAGCTTTTCACCAATTCCTTTGAAGACTTCAAAGTCGGTCATTTCGCCCTCTTTGCGTTTTAATGCAGGACGAACCGGTGATAAACGACGTTCGGTGTTAATAATCGTTCCGGTTTTCTTAATCCCTGGAACAACCGGTAAGACCACATCGG
>CAYROB010000023.1:5880-7409 GCA_964425775.1 uncultured Carnobacteriaceae bacterium | reverse complement strand
CGTTTCGGTATCATCGTATAAATCTTGGACGACGAGTAGGTCTAATTTCTTAGCAGCTTCTTTGAAGGTATTGTTGTTGGTATAACTGTGCGCTGGGTTTGTACAAATCACCCACAGCGCTTTGATTTCATCGTTATGAATACCTTCAATAATTTTATGATAAGGGAGCGTTGGTTTAGCGGCTAAATAGCTTTCATCAACCGCTAAAATATCGGCAATCCGCTCGCGCCCTGGTTGGTCGTTGTATTCCACCCCACCGAATAACGCGGTCGCATTACTGAATACACGTGAGCCCATCGCATTCGTTTGACCGGTTAATGAGTTCGCTCCGGTACCCGGCTTTCCGATGTTTCCAGTCATTAAAGACAAGTTGATAATCGCTTGAGCGACTCGAACACCTTCATAGTGTTGGTTAACGCCCATACACCACCAGAAGCTGACACGTTTTCCGCTTTTAATTAAAGCGACTAAACGTAATATTTCTTCGGCGGTTAAACCGGTATGCTCAACGCCATACTCTAAAGTATAAGGCTGGACAAACTCTTTAAATTCTTCGAAGTGATTTGTGTGAGCTTCGATAAATTCATGATCTAAAGCATCTTGTTCAATCAATAAGTTAGCCAGAGTATAAAGTAAATGTAAGTCAGCATCATGCTCGATTTCAAAGTGGTAATCCGCTTCTTGGGCGGTTTCGTTTCGACGTGGGTCAATCACAATTAAACGATCGGATGGCTTTTTCGACTG
The DNA here is from genome assembly GCA_964425775.1 of uncultured Carnobacteriaceae bacterium. Lineage (GTDB taxonomy): Bacteria > Bacillota > Bacilli > Lactobacillales > Carnobacteriaceae_A > Atopostipes. Next base: position 6,665 of record CAYROB010000023.1, on the reverse strand, counting down.
GCGGATACGGTTCCAAATAACTGGATGAGCAACTTTGGTGTTGTTTCCGATAATAATGATTGTGTCGGATAGCTCAAAGTCTTTAATCGTATAGCCTGGTGAGTCGAAACCAAATGATTGTTTATGGGCTACAACCGCAGTCGCCATACAAAGACGTGTGTTTCCATCTAAGTTCGTTTTCAAATGGTTACGCATCAAATGACCTAGTAAAGCAAAGTCTTCGACTAAAAGTTGTCCGGTACTAATGCCGGCAATGGCTTCTTGACCATACTTTTCTTGGATTTCGGTAAATTTTTTCGCAATATATTCAAAACCCTCTTCCCAAGAAATATCTTTCATCGTTCCGTCGGCTTGACGAACCTTCGGATAAGGTGTCTTTGGACCATCGATAGTTTGCTGTTTATCTAAGTTTAACCCTTTAATACAGAGTAAGTTCGGGTTCACTGGATAACCAGCTTTTGGCACAATTTTTTTAATTTCGTTATCTTTGACTAAAATATCTAGTCCACAAGAAATCGCACAATAGTTACAGGTTGTTTGAACTCTTTCCATATCGGCACTCCTTTTTATTGACTTAATTGGGTGTTAAGTAATTCTGAAACTTGTTCGTCACTTAATTCATAGTGATAAAATAATTCGTAGAATCTTTTGATTTGCTCAGCTAAATCTTCGCCGTACGAGTCTGTATAGAATAAATCACCTAACCAGTGTAAACCTAAATACGCATTGACGGATTTTGGACCTGATGCCCACGGGAATGGACGTGATGGGATTTCATAAACTTT
>CAYROB010000023.1:0-5870 GCA_964425775.1 uncultured Carnobacteriaceae bacterium | reverse complement strand
CTAATTCACTCCAAGGCAATTCTTCTAAAATGGATGTATCTTTGACAAAGTTAAAGAAAATCGTCTCTGGTTGCCACTCTAATAACTGCTCACTTGAAACTTCCGTGTTACCACGTTCGCCTTCTGCACGTTCATAAACGTTTGGTAAACCGATTAATTCGAAGACTTCGGTTCTAAAGTCGCCTCCAGGGGCAGTTAACAGTCCGTCGTCACCGCTAGCAAAATAATAGTTTGGTGTATCTTCGTTGGCTTGAGCTTTTAAATCTTCAGCTAATGTTAGTGAATCTTCTAAGAAAGCAATTTGTTCGGTTGTATCGATATCTAATAAATCGCCTAATTTAGCGTACAACATTGGATAATCTTCGAGTGAATCAGCTTCAAAGAAAACGACAGGAATCTCAGTTTGTTCTTGAAGTTGATCTAACTCTTCGGCAATATCGTCTTTAATGTTCCCCATGTCGATAATCAAGCTTGGTGCCAGACGAACAATTTCTTCGGTGTTAATCGCGTTGCGACCAAAAATTGAACCGACTTCGTCTAATTCTTGCGCCTCTCCTGGTAAAAATTCCATTTGATCATCGAATGGACGACTGTTCCATCCAACCATTTTGTCAAAAGCTAATGTATATAAAACGATTTGACTGACTGACCCAGTTCCTAAAACGGATTCGATGTCTGCTGGAACTTCGACTTCACGACCTAAATCATCGGTAATCACGATGGTTTCTTGCTCCGCAACAAAATGAAAGGTTTCTTGCTCCGCAACAAAATGATATGTAGCTGCCATCACCAATAAAAATCCTAAAAATAAAGCAACAAAACGTCTAAATAATTTTCTATTCATTCTTAATTTCCTTTAATATTTTTGGAATAATTTGGTTCGGATAAGTTGACCCTTTTTGAACTAATTCAACCGGTACATGGTAAATTTCTTCAATAATATCAGCCGTTAGAGCCTTTTGCACCGTGTCGCTCACTAACAACTTATGCTGATTAATAACTACTGCTCGGTCACAAAAGTTTAATACATCTTGCGGATGGTGCGTCGTCATCAAAATCGTTTTATCGTTTTGAACCAAGTTTTGACAAATTTGTAAAAAATGTAAATGATAACCGTAATCTAAATGGTTCGTTGGTTCATCGAGTAAAATCAAAGGTGTCTCTTGCATCAAGACTTGCGCCAGACGGACGAGTTGTTTTTGACCTCCAGAAAGTTGTAGTAAAGAAAAATGGGCTAAATGTTCAATTTGTAAAACTGCTAAGTAATCAAAGGCTCGCTTTAAGCGCTGATCTTTTGATATATTCACCCCGCCTAATTCAACATAATCAATCACCGAATAGTTGAATGCTTTAAAACTTTGTTGTGGCATGTAACTGACCCATTTAGCACGCTCTTTAGGACTGAGTTTTAATAAGTCGATTGATTCATACGTTACCTCGCCACTTTCATGCTTTAACAACCCGAGCATCGTTTTCATTAAGGTTGTTTTACCCGAGCCATTCGGTCCAAGTAAGGCAATAAATTCATTCGTTGGGGTTTCGAAAGATAAATCTTTTAAAATATCGTCGGCACCGTAGTTAACGGTTAAATCTTTAACGATTAAAGTCACGAAAGGCACCTCCTCGAAGCAACAAACAAATAAATATCGGTCCACCGATTAAAGCGGTTAAAATACCAATCGGTATCTCAGTTTGATTGATAGATCTTCCGATCGTGTCCACCCATACCATGAAAATCGCGCCGGTTAAGATTGAACCAAGCAACAAATGACGATAATTTGAACCTATCAGTTGGCGCGTCATATGCGGAATAATTAAACCAATCCACCCTATCACGCCGGTAATTGAAACGGCACTGGCGGTTAATAGCGTTGAGCCGATAATTAAACTAGCTTTGGCCCTTTTTAACGAGACTCCGAGTGATTCAGCTTTATCTTCACCTAAAGTTAGTAAATTCAATGTTTCAGCTTGAGATAGAATTAACCCATATCCGATTGCAATTGAAAGCAAAATCGACTTGACATCATTCCAGTGAATTTTACTAAAAGATCCCAGTAACCAGTATGTTATCGCTGGTAAGACATTTTGTTCATCAGCTACGAGCTTAATCATACTGACGCCCGCTGACATGAATGAACTAATGACCATTCCGCTTAAAATTAAGCCGATTAAATGTTGCATTCTGAAGGTCCGACTTAAAAGATAAGATAATAAGACCGCTAAAAGTCCACCAAAGAAAGCCCATAAGACTACGATTTGTTTGGGCATGGCGAATAATATCGCTAAAACTGCGCCAAGTGATGCACCTTGGTTAACGCCAAGAAGATTGGGCGAGGCCATCGGGTTATCAAACAAAGCTTGAAAAGTAGCCCCTGAAACGGCTAAGGAGCTTCCTACTAATAAAGTAGCGATAATTCGGGGTAGCCGGATGCCCATAATCACGAGTTTACCGGTTCGATTCACTTCGTCAGATTGACGCATTAGTTCCATCGGATTAATAGGATATCTTCCGATAAAAAGTGTCCCGACAAATGAAAAGATTAACAAGACGAAAAGTGAGATTAAAATAACTTTAATCCGCTTGCGTTCTTTCAGAATGTTGTCCATATAGTCCTCCTTGCCAGCTTAGTTGATTGAATTTTTATAATGATTCAATTCACCCCATAATTATACCATATATTTCGATATATTTCACATTTTTTTTAAAAAAATGGACGTGGTTGTTCAATTGTTTTTAGTTGGTTTTGTGTTAAGTTACGTCTTTTAGGTTAACAATGATTTCCTCACACTAGCTATGGTCTTGCTCGTTATTTTTAATGCATCCTATAATGCACATAGTTCAAGTGAAGGCATCCCAAATTCTTTCATAATCTCCCTTACGTCTATAGGCATTGGGACAACAATCGCTCTCGCTATTATGGTTTTTTCAGGTGTGATTGAATGGACACCTATGCAAATGATTCCAATCACAGGAATGGTTGCCAGTAACTCAATGACTGCCATTAACGTTGTTTACCGTGCATTGAGAACACAATTCCACAATTCAAAGATCGTAGGCAAGAAATACTTGAAAAAATTGCCTTGGTGCAACGCCTAAACAAGCTTCTAATTCAATCTTACGTGATAGCAAATGATCAAGTTTCATAGAATATGCTTGCTTGGTCTCCATGTTAAATCCAAAGTAAATTAAAACTGCGGTTACAACCGTCCCTAAGAATATCGTAGTTAATTTTATGTACTTATTCTTCATCTATAAATCCTTCCTATTGTATATAAAATTCAAGAGTGATAAGATAACAATTATTATTTCTGTTGAATATTTTACCATCACACAACAAAAAAAGCTAACTAAGTTTTGAAACTTAGCTAGCCTGTTTTTTTTATCTTACAATAACTCTCCATATTTCTTTACATAGACATTCTTAACAATTTGTACAAGTACTAGGTAGGCGATAACTGTTGCAAACAGCAGCCACCATGCGCTCATTGGTAATGGTGCTAATCCAAGGAGTTCACCTAATTTTGTATATGGAGCAACTGAACCGATTGCAATTCCAAGTGTTGTAATAGTCATCATAATAAATGATGCATTACTCTCTAAGAATGGAATTTTTGGTGTTCTTAAAGCATATAACACCAGTGTTTGTGTCCATAATGAGACGATGAACCAAGTAGATTGGAAAATCGCGATAAAGACTGCTTGAGCCTCTGGCCCTAATGACTGATAGCTACCACCCGCTACACTTGGAGCAATGACAAAGAAACTCACTAAGAAAGTTGTCACATCAAAAATCGAACTAGTAGGTCCAAACCAAACCATAAATTTTTGAATACTTGATGCTTCCCATTTCTTCGGTGTATAGAGATACTCTGCGTCCATATTATCCCAAGGAATTGACATTGAGGAAATCTCATAAATTAATCCTAAGAATAGGAGTTGTATCGGCAACATTGGTAAGAATGGTAAGAACAAACTCGCAACCAATACCGAAAACACATTTCCAAAGTTTGAACTGATCGTTGCTTTAATATATTTCATCGTATTTCCAAATATTTTTCGACCAGACAGGATTCCTTTTTCTAAAATCATTAAATCTTTTTCTAACAAGATAATATCTGCTGATTCCTTTGCAATATCAACCGCATTATCTACCGAAATCCCTACATCTGATGCTCTTAGTGCAGGTGAATCATTGATCCCATCACCTAAGAAACCAACAACATGACCATTATCTCTTAAAATCCCGACAAGCTTTGATTTCTGTGTTGGATTTAATTTAACAAACAAATTATAATCTTCGACAATCACCTTTAGCTCTTCTTCAGTTTTACCAATTAACTGGTCTCCTGAAATAACCATATCCGTTGGAATTCCTACCTGTTCAGCTACAGAAATTGTTACTAACTCATTATCTCCCGTCATGACTTTCACATCTACTGAGTGCTCTTTCAATGCATCAAGTGCTTCTCTAGTAGACTCTTTGGGAGGGTCTAAGAATGCCAAGTAACCAATTAGAACCATGTCCGATTCATCAGACACTGAAAATTCATCAACTGGTCGTGGATTTGTTTTTTGGGCAACCCCTAAGACACGTAAACCCTGTTCATTCAATTTGTCTACTTGATTGAGAACATACTTACGACCATCATCTGTTAACTCATGTGTTCCGCCACCATAATCAACAAAGCTTGAAACTTCTAACATCTCTTCAATGGCACCTTTTGTGATGAGCTGCGTTTTTCCTGTTTCATCTTCTACAACTACACTCAAGCGACGTCTCTCAAAATCAAATGGAATTTCATCCACTTTTGTATAGTCAAATTTTTCCGTATCTAGCTCTTCTTGTGCAGCGTTAATAATTGCTGTGTCCATTAAGTTCCCAAGACCTGTTTGATAGAAACTATTTAGATAGGCATGTCGTAAAACACGATCACTATCATTTCCATCTGTATCTAAATGGTATTGGAGGACGATGTTATCTTGTGTAAGTGTTCCAGTTTTATCGGTAACTAAGACATCAATTGCCCCAAAGTTTTGAATGGCATGCAAGTTCCGTACAATTGTTCCTTCTTTTGCCATATCATTGGCACCTTTTACTAAGTTCGTTGTGACAATCATTGGTAACATTTCAGGTGTTAACCCAACTGCAATAGAAATACCAAAGACTAAAGCTTGTAGCCAATCCCCTTTGGTCAGACCATTAACTAAAATAACGATTAACGCCATAACAACCATAAAGCGAATTAAAAGTAAGGAAGTATTCTCAATTCCTAAATCAAAACTGGTTTTAGGTTCCTCATTTGCTAGCTCGTCTGCAATATCACCAAATAACGTATTGTTACCAGTTCGTACAACAACTCCATGAGCACTACCACTGACTACCTCACTTCCTGTAAAGGCAAGTGTTTCATAACCAGTTTCGTTGGTAACCTCTGTTATTTCAGTTTGCGCTCTTTTTTCAACTGGATAACTTTCACCAGTTAAAGATGTTTGTGAGATAAATAAGTCTTTCGTTTGAATCAATCGAATATCTGCCGGAATCATGTCCCCCGCTTTGAGGCGAACCAAATCACCGATTACGATATCCTCTGTTCGAATCTCACTATATTCACCATCACGTTTAACTGCGGAAGTAACTTCGACCATTGACTCTAGTTCTTCAACCGACTTATTCGATCGCAAGGTCTGTATCAAAGTCATTGTTCCACTTAATAGAACCAGGACGACAATAATAATTGGACCGAAAACTTCTTGTTCCTCCACAGGTACAAAAATAAAGTCCGTCATAAAAGAAACAAGTGCTAAAGCAAATAAAACCAGGGTAAATGGTGTAAAGTATGCTTCAACCACTATTCGCCAAAGCGGTTTT
>CAYROB010000022.1:10152-11946 GCA_964425775.1 uncultured Carnobacteriaceae bacterium | reverse complement strand
TGGTTTTCTTGATGTGACGGCGCATCGGCATCCGCTAATTGATGGCGGACAATTGCCGTACCAATCCAATCCATAAAGTTATTAATCGAGAGACGCAAACGCGGTGGTAAGATTGTTTCTCGACTGGCATTTCCTTTGTCCCATTTCGCAAAGGCTTTTTCTTTTGATTCAGCTGTCCCGACTAAAAACAACTTTTGTTCAGCGCGTGTTAAGGCCACATAAAGCAGTCGCATCTGTTCCGCATAGCCTCTATGTTTTTTACGTTCTTTGATTGCGGTATCCACTAACGTTGATGTCTGGACTTGTGCATCAGGATCTTTATATTGCAAACCAAAACCTAAGTCTTGATCAAAAACATAACTTCCCGTCCAATCTGATGAATTGAAACGCTTAGACATATCCATTAAAAAGACAACCGGAAATTCTAATCCTTTACTCGCATGAATGGTCATCACTCGAATCGCATTCTGTTCTAACAAAATTGATGTTGGTTCAGCTAAGTCTTTATCCTTTTCTTGCATCTTGTCGATAAATCGAATAAAACGGTACAAGCCCTTAAAGGATGTTTCCTCATAGCTTGCTGCCCGGTGATACAAGGCTTCTAAGTTTGCTTTACGTTGTTTTCCGGCCGTCATTCCCCCTACATAATCAATAAAGCCTGTTTCCTGATAGATAATACGAATTAAATCAACGACTGATTTTCGACGGGCATATTCACGCCATTTATCTAAATCAGCTAAAAATTGCTTCACTTTCTTTTGGACTTTCACGCTTCGCGCATCCTTCAAATCCGCTTCCGCGTATGACTGACTGGCTTGGTAAAAGTCTGTTTTCTGATCATGTAGTCGAATGTAAGTCAATTCCACTTCATTTAAGCCAACAATTGGTGAACGCAAAACCGCAACAAAAGGAATATCTTGTTTTGGATTATCAATCACTTTTAAGAGTGACATTATAATTGTTACTTCAGTTGTTTGGAAAAAGTTTTGTGTTTCATTGATGGCTGTTGGTAATTCAACTTCCTGAAACAACTCTTGAATCTCTAAGTTATTCATTTTAGTCGGAGTCAATAAGACAATATCGCGATACTCTAATGGACGCATGACTTCTTTGTCTTTATCATAAATTTCAAAGCCCTCATCCATCATCTCTTTAATACGTGTCGCAACCGTCCAGATTTCACCCGTTGTTTTGGTATGAATCTCTAGGCCATTGTCCTCTTCAATTAACTCATCAAAACTTGATTTCTCTTCTTTCCCTTTTTCATAAATAAGCAGTTCTGTTTTAAAGGCATCATCCTCTTCAAAGTCCAGATTCCCATAGACTAACTCCGCATTTTTATCATAAGATAAATTCCCGACTTCTCGATCCATCAGCTGGGTAAAGATAAAGTTTGTAAAGGACAACACTTGATCACGCGAGCGGAAGTTCTCAGCTAAGATAATTCGCTGACCCGACTCTTCTTTAGAATAGCGATCATATTTTTCTAAGAATAAACCAGGGTCGGCTAAACGGAAGCCATAAATTGACTGCTTAACGTCTCCAACCATGAAATAGTTCCCGACATCACTTTCAGCACGAGAAACCATTAGTAGGATAGCCTCTTGTAGTGCATTGATATCTTGGTACTCATCCACTAAGACTTCGGCAAACTTATTTTTATAATAATACGCTGCTTCTGAAACGCCGTCTTTTACTTCGCCCCTTAGAATTTGCAGGGTTAAATGCTCTAAATCGTTAAAGTCAATAACTTTTCGTTCTGCTTTATAAGCCTGATAATTTTCAGCAAATCTT
>CAYROB010000022.1:0-10142 GCA_964425775.1 uncultured Carnobacteriaceae bacterium | reverse complement strand
TATCGATGATAATCGTTTCCAGCGCAGCTAGGCTGATGATTAAGTCTGCTCGGTTTTTGTACTTTGAGGTGATCGAGGGAGTATCGCGGATCTCGAAGTTGTACTCGGTAAGCTGCTTCTTCATCTTTCGAATCACTTCTGCTTGTTCTGTAGGCGATAGTGCAAAGTTTTCTTGAAACTTCACATAGGCTTCTTTCGCCTCATCCCGCAGTGGTTTAATGCGTTCAACATGAAGCTCTCTTATAATATCAGGCGTTACACTTTTTGTTGGCTGTCTTAATACTGGGAATTTATAGCCTTCTTGAATAAATTCATAAGCCGCTTCCAGTTGATTGTCCAACAATAACTGGTGTACATGCTCATATTGCGCTTTATCTTGATTAATTATTTTGATTTGTTTTTCTAAATGCTCATCATCATTCGCTTCTGCTAAAATTTGTTCCGTTAGGCTCACACAATAAGCAATTTCATCAATCAATTGTTGCTTGAAATAGTGTTGATAGATTTCAGATTCGCCTAAACCATTTTCTGGCACATCGTATAATTTTGATAAGTCCTGGAGCCATTCTGTCGGCTCCAGATTGGCTCGTGAAAACTCATGTAAGCCAAAGACCATCTTTGTTGCTTGGTCGTCACTTCGATTACCTGCGTAGGCTTCCATCATCTCAATGAAATCCGCATCCGCTTCTTCATACAATTCTTCCAGCAATTCATTCCAAACATCTTCTTTGATTAATTCGATTTCTGTATCATCCGTCAACATCCGAAAGACTGGATCAAAATCAATTAAGTAATAATAGCGTTCAATCACTTTCAAGCAAAAGGAGTGTAAGGTTGAAATATCGGCATGTCCCAACTTTGGTAACTGTTGGACTAAGTGATTACGTGTCTCGTGCTCTGGATCTGCATTAATTTCTTCTTGGAGTGCACGCAAAATTCGCTGTTTCATCTCTTTGGCCGCTGCATTCGTAAAAGTTACGACCAATAACTCATCGACTGCAACCCCTTGCTTCACTTTTTCAATAATCCGTTTGACTAGGACTAGCGTTTTCCCCGAACCAGCAGAAGCAGAAATTAATAAGTTTGTACCGGACTGGTGGATTGCTTGCCATTGTTTATCTGTATAGAGTGACCCTTCTGTTTTTAAAGGTATCCCTGTCATTATTCTTCCCCCTCCTGCTCAGTTGAATACTTCTCTTTTAAATAATCAAAGAATTGAGCTTTGTTCATTCGTTTCACTTCTTGGTAATTGTTTTCAGGTAATAGTGCATCAAACTGTGAGATAGCGCGGTAAGGCCCATCTACTGATGGTGTAAATAGTTTTGCCTGACGCCTATCAAAGGGCTGCAGTGTATTCTTGCCTGAGATAATCTTATTGCCTGCTTCAATTATTTTCTCTTTGTTGAAGCGAATCAGCCATTCAAACTCTTCTTCTGTTAGAATTTTTGCGTGTGAATACGTATCATCCGCTTTTAAATACAAGTTGTAGATTGGTGAGCGATCTTTTGGTTCCATCAGTGTATCCGCCGCTTCTAACACTTCGCGCCGGTCAACAATTAGGCCATCATATTTATAGGTTTTTAATCGTTCTAATTCTAAATCCTTTTGCCCTAACTTTTGGAGATTAACGTACTTGTTATTGACCGTTGAATAAAAGGCACCGATTCCTTCGGCTTTTTGAGCAAATATGTCTTCCGAGTAAGTTAACACTGTGTCTAAATACGTAATCATTTGCAGCATCAAGCCATGATAAATATTTGGATAACTGAAGGAAGTATCACTTGATTTATAATCGACAACACCCGCAAACAACTGATCATCTTCAATAAAACTATCCACTCGGTCAATCTTTCCACGAAGATTTAGTTTCCGGCCACCTTGTAAATCAAAAGATAATCCTTGGATATTTTTACCATCGCCTAACTGACCGAAAACTAATTCGGTTTTAGCTGGCCGGAACTTTGAACGTTTGGCTTGATTCACCATAGACCAGACAAGACTTTGTACCGTCTTTGCTAGTTGATCAAAAATAAATTTCATACGGTGTGAACTTTGTGCTAAGCGATATTTATTGGATGCAACTAAATCCGCAAAAATTTTACGGCTAATTTGCTCCAGTTCTTGTTTGGTAAGCTCTGCTAAATCTTTATTCAATTTAATTAGTTCAATACTAATTTGATCCAAGGCATCGTGATAGAAATTCCCGGATTCTAAAGGCGTCAATTCTTGGAGCTGACGTTCACGTAGTTTCAAGCCATAGATTAAGAAATGACTGTAAGGATCAGTATAAAAAGACTCTAACTGTGAAACTGACAAGTATAAATTCTCTCCGTATAATTTTTCGGCCAAGTCTTCCGTTAAAGGAACCGGAATATTCTTGTGGCTCAAACTACGTAATATTTTGAATTGACGCGTATCTAACGGGTTATAGAGTTGATTAAAGAGTTCAGCCCAAAATACCTTTGGTGCTTCATACGTGTCTAATGCGTGGCGTAAGCTAATCATCATTTGGCCAAAGGCTTGTTCTTCCGATGCAACAAATGCTAAATAGTCTTCTGCGTCATCTGTCTTCATTGAAATCGCATTACCGTATTTAATTTTCGTTTCCAATTCCAATGCCTTTTGAATTCTTTCAACATAAGGACTCATTCGACTTTCATTATTATCCCCATTCGTTAATGGATACGTCAAAAATATCTTCTCACTAGCCTGCATCATCGCTAAATAGAAACCAAAGGGCTCATTCGCAACACTTTCAATTTCAGTAACAGCTAAATATTTATCCGAACTTAAGGCTGCTCCCACATGTTCACGGTCTTCATCGGTCAGTAAAGATTTACTTTCTTGAATTTTTGGTAAATCCGTATCCGTTAACCCTATCAAAAACACGACTTTCTTAGCCTGGATTTTCGGTAAATCATAATTAGTCACTAATACTTGGTCAATTGTTGGTGGCACCATACTATAGTTTGCTTGTTCAAAACCTGTTTCAATAATTGACAAGAAGGCATCCAAGTCCCATGCTTCATCGCCAAGCACTTCGACAAATTCATCCAAGAGTGAAATGAAGGTTCCCCAGGCTTGCTCATGCTTTTCAGCTTCTTCTAAATCGCCGGCAGCTGTTAGCTGATTACGCCAAAATTCTAAAGTCTCTATAATACCAATATTCTCCAAAAATTGATAAAGTGCGACGGCTAATTCACTATTTGTCTCAATTGTATCTAAATATTCGATGAATCCTACAATATCTTCTCTAAAAATTGCGCGCACTTCATTTGCATCCGCTTCAATCTGCTCTTCTTCTTTTGTTTGTTTGAAGCTGTCGTCAATGTCAAAACGACTATATACCCAATTCTCATCCTTTACCCAATCATGTCCTTGATACCCAAAAGCTAAGGCCACATTTTCGGTTGTATCCACTTTTTCACGCCAAGCTTTTACAGCTTCTTGATAAGTCGCGAGACTTTCAAGTACAGCTGTTTCATCTTGTACATCAAAGTCTATCGAATCATTCATTGGCACAAATAGTTCCGTTCTTAAAAAGCGAAAGATATCATCTAATCGGTAATATCTTTTCTTCAAGGAAAACAGGCTGACAATAAATTCTAATAAAGGGTGCTGCGCCATTGTCTCTTTTTGATCAATAAAAAATGGCAATTGGTTTTGATTGAACAAGGCCTCAAAACTTAATTCATACCCCGCTAAATCACGCGTCATAATTTGGAAGTCTTTGTAGCGGTACTCACCACTCGCAACCATCCGCTTAATTTGCGTCGCAATATGTAGAACTTCGGCATCCATGTCTTCTGCCGCCCATAGCTCAATCTGGTCATAAGATTTATTTTTAAAACGCGAAAGCTCTTGCTGCCCCATCGATTGACTCGACTGAATCCAATAATTTCTTAATTCGTCTAAATTTGTTTGTTCTTCATTCGGATTTAAAACAGAAGAATCCTTAGTAAATAATGGTTCTAAGATCTCTATCTGCTTTAATTGAAAGGCTTCCGTTAATTGATGGTAGGTTTTTAAGGGACGATAAAATAAATTGTTTAAATCATTTTGTGTACTTACTGACTGTTCTGTTATTGTGAGATTAATAACCAAGCGTGCTGAATATTTTGCGATTGTCGTTAATAGCTCCAATTCTTGTGCTGAAAAGTGCTCATAATGATCAATATAAATAATGGTATTTTTAAAGTTGGCCTCGCCCTCACCAATCATTTTGATGAGTTCTTTGTATAAATCTTCGCGCTCCAAGTAACTGTCTACAACTGCTTCATTATATTTTTCATATAAATAAGACAAATCCTCTAGCTTTCTTTTGAAGTCGTCCTCATTTGGATTCACTTCTTCCCCTAGAATTAACTCTCTTAAATCTTCCGGTTGGATTTTCCCGTTTCGAAATTCACTAAACAATGTAATTAACCGCTGAATAAAACCACTTTCTTGGCTTGCCCCACGATAAATCGTTAGATTCTCTTCTTCTTCCTTGAGAATCTTTTGTAATAACATTGCTAACCCACTCTCGGTTAGTTGTGGCTGCTGATAAATGGCTTTATTTTGTAGTAAATACCAGGCTAAACGGCTAAAACTGAATATTTGAAGGTTTATCATTCCTGCCATATTGGTTTGACTATTCTTTTTAAACTGCTCCAATACCATCATTTCAGCCTCATACTTCACGTTATCTGGTACAAGATAAATCATTTCAGCATCTGGGTTCTCTTCTAAATACTGATAAATCGTATCAATCATTTGTTTTCTTTTTACATCCGGATCTGCACCTAAGACAAATTGTACTGCCATACCTTGGCTCCTTCCAAAGACTATTTCACCTATTTTAACACAAGCAAAAAAGCGAAGCATAGAGCACTCCGCTTTCTTTTTTTAATTGGATTAAAGATCTGTTGCGACTAATTCAATAATTTTACAGATAACATCCGTTGCTGCTTCCATACTTTCAACCGCTACAAATTCATAGCGCCCATGGAAGTTCTCCCCACCGGCAAATAAGTTTGGTGTTGGTAACCCCATAAAAGATATTTTCGAACCATCTGTTCCGCCACGAATCGGCTCAAGAATTGGTTTAATATCTAATTCCTTCATTGCTTTTTCAGCAATCTCAACCGAACGCATATCTTTTTCAATCACTTCACGCATATTATAATACTGATCGTGCATTTCAATCGTGATGCGTTCTTCATCAAATTCGGTGTTTAATTCTTCTGCAATGCTTAAAATCAAAGCTTTGCGTTCTTCAAAAATTTCACGGTCATGATCACGGACAATGTATTCCATCTCTGCATGTTCAACGGTTCCTGTCATTGATGTTAGGTGGAAGAATCCTTCACGTCCTTCTGTCAATTCTGGTACACCCGCTGCAGGGAGCTTTCCATTATAGCGCATGGCTAGTGTTAGTGCATTGACCATTTGATTTTTAGCTGTCCCTGGATGCACATTCTTCCCTTGCACGGATACTTTTACACCGGCTGCATTGAAACTCTCATACTGCAACTCACCAATCGGTCCACCATCCACTGTATAAGCAAAGTCTGCATCAAAGTGTTCGACATCGAATAGATTGGCTCCGACGCCGATTTCCTCGTCTGGTCCAAAGGCTAAACGTACTCGTCCGTGTTCGATTTCAGGATGAGCCATTAGGTATTCAACAGCACTCATAATTTCAACAATTCCCGCCTTATCATCCGCTCCTAATAAGGTGGTTCCATCAGTCGTAATTAATGTTTTCCCAATGTAATTCTTTAAGTTTGGAAAAGCTTTAGGTGACAGGACAATCTTCTCTGCTTCATTTAAGATAATATCCTCACCATCATAATCTTCGACAAACTGCGGCTGAATATTTTCGGATTCAAAATCCGCTGTATCCACATGCGCAATAAAACCAACGGTCGGAACATCTCGATCAGTATTCGCCGGAAGTGTCGCCGTGACAAAGCTATTTTCTGGATTGTATTCGACTTCTTCTAGACCCATTTCCTTTAGATCAACAACTAGCATACGCGCAAACTCAACTTGTGAAATTGTTGAAGGAACAGTCGTGCTATTCGCATCAGAACGCGTATCAATCTTTACATACTTAATAAAGCGATCAACTAAATTTTCATACATTCTATATCACCATTCTTTTCTTATTTTATTTAAATGTAAACACATCTTTTTGTGAAGTTGCCGGTATAATTTCGATGTCCCATTTTTCTACTTCATTCCACTCATTCAGCATCTCTGTCATTTTCTCAACAAAGATATTCTCAATAAAATGCCCTGGATCAATAAAAGCTAGGCCTTCGCGAATCATATCTTGCGCCCCATGATAGCCGATATCCCCTGTAATATAGAGATCAGCTCCTTCGGCTAAAGCTTGCTTGTAATATTTCTCACCCGAACCGCCCAAGATAGCAATTCGTTGAACTTTTTGTTCTAAATCAAGATTGCCTGTTCGAACGGTCGGCACAGAATATGCAGCTTTTACCACTTCAATTAACTCATTGATCGAGGCACTTTCTTTCAAAGAACCAATACGGCCAATTCCATAAGACTTTCCTTGTTTTTCAATGGTCGTTAAATAATAATTAGGTGCTTGTTCTAGATTCATTTCATAAAGTGCAGTAATCGCTGCGCCTTCCAAGTAGTCAGGAATAACCATCTCTAACTTCCCGTTTAAGCTCATTGCTTCCACAGTTCTTACGGCACTTTCTCCTTCAACATCATATAACGCCGGATTATGTACAACGAGTGCACCGTCATTTACATTAGCAAGCATCTCCATTATTTGTGTGAGCTCACACCAAGTACCATGTACTGTTAATAATTTAAACGAATGTTCATAAGAAAAATCCATCATATCGTAGGGTTTCTCTAAACCAATTGCTTCAGCCAACCAATCATTCATCCCATTCTCTGCTGCATCTACATTTGTGTGGGCTGAATAAAGTGAAATGTTTGCGCGAATCAGCTCAATATATTCCCTACGTCGGCTATCTTCTTCGCTTAATGTCTTGAGTGGACTAAAAATGGCTGGATGATGCGTAAAAATAAAGTCCACTTCTTTTTCTTGTGCTTCTTTTAGTGTATTCGCATCTAAATCCAGAGCAACCATCATTCTCTTTACTTTTTGTTGTCGGCTACCAATAGATAAACCAATTGGATCCCAACCTTCTGCTAAGTGCATTGGTGCATACTCTTCGATTCTCCTTATTATATCCTGAACTGTTGTCATTTTATCACCTTTCTTATTTGTTGTATCATATGCGTCAATTCATTCACTTTCTCTTGATGCTTCTCTTTATCTAGCCTTCCTAATATCTCCTGGTTATGATTGTAGCGGTCTTGCCATTTCTCTAGAAATTCTGTCGGCTTCTTTTCTAAAAAGATAGGACCGAAAATCAACTCTTCTTCACTATAACTTACTAGTTCTTTGCTTCGACTAGCAACAATAATTTCGTTGTACTTCCGGTTTTCCTTTACCATCACTTCGTCATCAATTTGAAACCGTTGTTCCATCAGTAATTTTCGTAAAGCTGATTGATTATTATTCGGTTGTAAAACCAAGCGCGTATTCTCACCGATTTTATGATCCTGCATCCCTTTTTTGATAATATCAGCAATGAGCGCTCCGCCCATCCCACAAATTACAGCTGTTCCAACTTCCTCCCCGTCAGCTAAAACATCAAATCCACTGCCAAGACGTGTGGATATTTCTTCAGTCAGTCCATGCAGACGAACGTGTTCCTGCGCATTTTCATATGGTAACTGAGCGACTTCCCCAGCAATCGCTGCCGGAACTCTTTTTTCTTCTACCAAATAAATTGGAACTTGTGCATGATCCGAGCCGATGTCTAACATAATTTCATTTGGTTTGACTAATTCAGCAGCTTTTTGAAGTCTTTTTGATAATTCAATTTTTTCTATTTCCATTAACATACCACCTAGTATCTGTTATTTAATTTCAAGTTAATTGCTGATCAGCAAATACTTTATATAAATCATGGCTCGCGACTAACTCTTCATGTTTCCCGCGCCCGGTTATCTTTCCGTCCTCAATAAAAAGAATCTGATTCGCTCCTACTATTGTCGACAAACGATGTGCAATGACTAATGTCGTCCGTCCAGCCATTAAACGGTTGAGCGCTTCTTGCACAACCCCTTCAGATTGACTGTCCAAACTTGCTGTTGCTTCATCAAGCATCAACAATTTAGGATTACGCAAAAATGCACGGGCTATACTAATTCGCTGTCTTTGGCCGCCCGAGAGATTCATCCCGCGTTCACCAACTGCTGTTTCTAAGCCATCCTCAAGCTTACGTACAAATTCAGCTGCATAAGCCATTTCCAGTGCATCCCAAATCTCTTCATCAGAAATATCATCAGCATGATCGAGTCCATAACACAAGTTTTCACGAATCGTTCCCGCTAGCAACGCATTTTCTTGTGAAACATACCCAATTTGATTTCGCCATGACTGCCTTGATAATTCATCAATTGGAGTGTCACCAATAAAAATTTGACCAGAATCTAACTCATAAAATTGTTCGATCAGGGAAAAGACAGTTGTCTTGCCACCACCACTTGGACCAGCAAATGCGACCATCTCACCTGGATTTGCGACAAAAGAAACATCTTGTAAAACAGGCTTTCCTTCTTCATAAGAAAAATCAACATTTGAAAAGCGTAAAGGCAATCCTAAGATATCTAATTCTTTTCCATCCTGGCCAGCCTCTTCTTCCAAGTCTAGAATTTCACTAATTCGATTGGTTGCACCAGCAGCTCGTTGAAATTGTGTGAATAGCTGCGTAAAAATGACAATCGGCTGCAACAATTGGAATAAAAAGATGAGAAATGCAATTAATGAACCAATCGTCATCGAACCATTAGCCACTTGAATCCCACCGTAACCAAAAACAACTAGCAAGATAAACATAACCAACACGGACATAATTGGGCTAATGACTGAAACAATCTTCGCTTCTTTTAGTCCAAGCTGATACAATTTATCGATTCCTTTTTCACCATTGATCTCTTCAATTTCTTCGGCAGTTGAAATTTTCAGCAAACGAATTTCTGACAGACTTTGCTGAATTTTACCACTAAAAACGGCTACTTCATCTTGGGTTGCACGAGCTACTGCTCCCATCCGTTTACCTAACTGGAACATAATGGCAAACATAACCGGTACACCTACAAGCATAAGCAGTGTCATCTTCCAGTCCATCGTAATTAAAATTGCGGTAACCCCAATAATGGTGATTGTACCGCTAATAAATTGCGCTAAGTAGCTTGTAATTACTTGTTGCACAACACTCGTATCATTCGTCACTCGACTAACTAATTCTCCACTCGCATTTTCATCGAAATAAGCAACCGGCATCCGTATTAACTTCGCCCAGATCTGCTCTCTCAAGCGAGCAACGACTTGCTGACCGGCTTTCGATAATAAATAATTCGAAAACGCAGCAAAAAGCACTCGAAAAATAAATAATCCGAGAATTAAGGCAATCATTCGTGTGTTTATTAAATCAAAAGAGAAATCATCAATCAAATTTTGCGCAACCAAAGGAAGTGCCAAATTCATCCCAGTTGCTATTAAACTCCCAAAAATTCCAACAGCAATCATCCAAACAGATGGTTGAGCTGATCTGATTAGTTCCATAAAAGCAGCTAAACTAAAATCATTCTCTTCCTCGTTATTTCGTGCATTCATTCGCGGTCCTCTATGTCTCATTTCCACACCTACTTTTCATCTCTTTACTCCTAATTATATCACATCCGCATAATAATTATATGATTAAGGACCAAACTGAAATTAAAGAAAAATAAAAAAAGCCTCCACCTGACAAAATATTGCTAATTTGCCGAGTGAAAGCTTTAATAAATGATTAAATCTTATTCTTCGTCTTCGTCGTCTTCACCAATAACTTCTGGTTCAGGCATGTCTTCTGCTGCTTCAGATGGCTCTAAGTCTTCTGTAATATCTTCAGGGACTGTTACTGTAACGACTGTTTCATCAGCTTCAGTCATTAGTACTGAATCTTCTGGTAACACAATGTCTGCAACAGTAATTGAATCTCCAATTTCAAGCTCAGAAACGTCGATTGTAAAGTTGTCAGGAGCTTTTTCAGGCGCAA
>CAYROB010000021.1:11089-12032 GCA_964425775.1 uncultured Carnobacteriaceae bacterium | reverse complement strand
AAAAAACAACTCATTAAAATTGTTTGCCAAAAAACATCTTTATCTCTCAACAGAATGATGCGTACCATCCAAAAAATAAGCAGAATTACACTAATTACTGTTTGGCTCCCTAATAACACATTAGCCAATAGTAAGAATGTAATCGCTGAAAAAAACCATGGCCTTTTTTGCATACGCACCACTCAACCTTTTATTTTTTTTGAAAATCCTCATGAATATGCAAGAAGAAATCATCAGGCATCTCAACTTTTTCGATGCCTATCTTTGAGTGTTCCAAGAGCTCCTTTGCGTATCCATTATTATTATAATCGTTTAGATAGTATAATTCTGTAATGCCTGCTTGAATAATTACTTTACTACATTGTAAACATGGAAAATGGGTAACGTACAATGCTGCCCCTTCTGTTTGGACACCGAATTTTGCACACTGTAAGATTGCATTAACTTCTGCATGAACTGTTCGAACACAATGTCCATCGACTATTTTACAGCCGACATCTGAACAATGTACATCGCCACTGACTGATCCATTGTAACCGGCCGAGATTACACGGCGATCACGCACAATAGTAGCTCCTACTGCTAATCGAGTACAAGTACTGCGTGTTGAAATTAACAAGCTCTGTGACATAAAATATTGATCCCATGGTATACGATTTGCCATATTACTAACCCCCTGTAAAATTACTGAACAGATAAAGTATACTAAAGCTATTTTGTGGATGCAATTTCTGTTTAATAGATTTTCACTCATTAAGGTGTCACTTGTATTGCTTCACGTAACTTTTCAAATGTAGCTTCACCAATCCCTGAAACATTCATCAAATCTTCTATCGTATTGAAATACCCATTCTGCTCTCTATACTTAATAATCTTTTCAGCAGTACCTTCACCAACCCCATCTAAAGACATTAACTTTTCCTTACTTGCAGTATTGATATTT
>CAYROB010000021.1:6719-11079 GCA_964425775.1 uncultured Carnobacteriaceae bacterium | reverse complement strand
TTTTTAATATCCTCTATTTTTTGAAAGGATCCATTGGTTTCACGATAGGAGATAATACTTTCTGCTTTGGTATCCCCTATCCCGTTTAAAGATTTCAGCTCTTCTTTCGTTGCTTTATTTAAGTCTACTTTACTAATATCAGTAGTAGAATGGCTTACAGGCTTATCTGGTAACAATTGTTGGACCTCTGAAATATCCTCCCCCTTCATTGGAATATAAATAACCATTTGGTCCTCTGCTCTTTGGGCCAAATTTACACTTTTTTGCTCAGCATCGATTAAGAAACCACCTGCTTTTTCTATACAATCGATTACTCGACTATCAGCCTGCATTTCATAAACACCTGGTGCTTCAACTGCGCCTTTGACATCTATAATAACTTTTTGATCAACCTGTTCTAAACTAGCCACTTCTGTCAACTCAACCGGAACTACTGCTGGATTTTGTTCGGCAAACAGTTCTTCAGTCAGTTGATTTTCCAAAACATCTTCTTGTTCACTACTAGCTTTATAAATAAAAACACAAATTATTACAACTAAAAAAAGAACAATTGCCAATAATCCTTTAACTATATACTCTAACTTTTCCTCTATAATCTCCTTAACCTTTTGCATACTCATCTTCACTCACCTCGTATAAATAGTTTGCTCTATATAATACATTGTCTAAAATTTGCTAATTCCATTTTTAAAAATAAAAAAACCAGAAATATATAAAGATACATATTTCTGGAATTATTTTATTTTGATTTTTAATAGTGTAATTTAGCTACTTGTTTGTCTAGCTCGTAATTCTCAGTAAGTGCAACAAGCTCAATTACATCCGCTCTCTGATGAGTTCTTTCTTCTTTTTCAAGCTTCTCTAAGAAGTCAATTGCATCATAAATTGTTTGAACGGGAATAATTTTCATTTCCGTCTTAATCTTTTTGGCTGTGTCTAATGCTGTCAGATAATTTGATTGAATATCGGGTCTTAGCTTCTTGATATCTGCGGTTATTTCATCATCTGGTGCAAAGAAATAATCAACACCAGCTTTGTCTGCAGCCACCACTTTTTTCTCAATCCCACCAATTCTTCCAACCTTTCCATCCACTTCAATTGTTCCAGTTCCTGCGATATCATAGGCGCCACGAATATCGTCCTCAATCAACTTTGTATAAACTTCTAGTGAGAACATCAATCCTGCTGAAGGCCCACCTATATTAGCTGAATGGATCGCTACAGCCGGTTCCGTTACAAGTGCCGTATCATCGACTAGACTAATGCCTATTCCCGCCAAGCCAGAGTCTAATCTAACTAACTCACCGGACAATTCAAATTCCTCTTGCTCACGTTCAACTTCTAGAATAACTTTGTCGCCCACATTCTTATTCGCAATATAAGTAATAAACTCCTGTGAACTTTGGAATTGATTGCCATCTACTGATTTTACTGTATCCCCAATTTTTAAGTCAGCATAAAAACTTGATTCTTCAATAACTTGCAGAACATAGACCCCTTTATATTCAAAGGTATAGTCTTTATCTGCTACATCAAAGGCAACTTTGATCGCATTATTAATCGAACTTTGCATATGATAAGCTTGAATTTTGTCATAGGCTTCAAAATCTTCAAACTCACCAAATAACTCTGCTTCGCTTACCAAGTCTCGATAAGGTAAGACACCGGACAGGATCGTAATTGGTGTAGTTTTTTGGATGCCTACAGTTGTTAGATAAAAATCACCCGCATCATCAGTAAATTCATTATCTACTTCAACCATTTCATCTAAAGAAAAAACATTACCCGGTACCTCTAAATAATATGGAAGGCGCATAAAAATCAGCAAATAAAAGAATATGAGTACGAAGATAGCTTGTAACCACTTAGGCATTCTTTTCACTTGATTATCCTACCTCAATTCTTTTGCTTGATATTTTTTTAACATCGCCTCAGCAATTATTTCTGGAACCATTGTCGAAATATCCCCGTCAAATTGGGCGATTTCTTTAATTAAAGACGAACTAACAAAGCGGTACTGCTCATCTGCCATCAAAAATACTGATTCGATTGAAGCATCTTGCGTTTTATTCATAGAGGCGATATTCATCTCATACTCCATATCAATCGATGAGCGTAACCCCCGCAGCATAACTTGCGCCCCCTCTTTTTTAGCTAAATCAACAATTAAGCCTTCTGTAAACTGAATGACTCGTACATTTGGCTTAGAATGTTTTTCAATTACTTCTGAAATCATATCTAATTTTTCTTGTGGTGTGAATAATGCCTTCTTTGAAGTATTTGTACCGATTGCTACAATCACTTCTTCAAACATTACAGCAGCACGATTCAAAATGTTTAAATGCCCTAAAGTAAACGGATCAAAACTTCCGGCGTAAATAGCCTTCGTCATTACGTTAGCTCCTTTTTATTTAAATTTCAGTTGTTTTTTTGATAAATCACAATCTTTTTATTGCCATATTTTCTTTCATCCCACATCTCAATACCCGCAATCTCATTCGGAAGTTCTACTCCAGCAGCAACTTCACAAACAATTACTGCGATGTCTGCTAGCAAACTCTTTTGAACAAGCTCTTGAATATCTGTTTCAATCGTCTGTTCGCCATAAGGTGGATCTAAAAAAATTAAGCTAAATTTTTCTTCGCGACTTGCAAGTGTATTTAATGCATACCGTGCTTGTGATTTCATTGTATTAAATTTAGATTCTTCCTTTGTCATTTTTATATTTTCTAAAATGACCTCTATCGCTTGATGGTTTGAGTCGACTAAAGTAGCTGTATCCATTCCTCTAGAAACTGCCTCTATTCCTAGCGCCCCACTCCCAGCATATAAATCTAGCACATTGCCCCCTCTAAAGTTTGGGCCAATAATATTAAAAAGTGATTCTTTTACTTTATCCGGTGTTGGGCGAGTATTCGTACCTGCTAATGATTTTAATGGCCGACCACCATATGTTCCTGAAATTACTCTCATCTTGATCTCCTACCAATCTCCATAATTAAAATCTGGCTGATTTGAAAATGTCTCTATTTTTTCTTTTTTCTTCTTATCGGCAATTTCTTTGTTTAATTGATCCAAGACCCCTTCATAAGTTATCGGCAGATCTTTCAATTGTGATTTTTCTACTGAACTCACATAGTTCTCTTTTCTAATTCGTTCCATAATATTTTCAACATCATTTGTATCTACATATAAAATGACATAACTCATTTTTCTCGAAACATAATGAAGTAAACCAAATTTCATTAATCGCTTTACATTTCGCTTATTTGAAACTCGAACAATTAAACCTGTTCGATCTTTAAAGTCCGATTCTGTATTAATATTTTTCATTTCAGTCATTTTTTCACTCTTTTCTAAAAGTTATCTCCTTGTATTATAGCAAAAGAAAAGAAAAATCTCCTGCTAAGCAGTCAATTCCTCAAAAACAATGGAATGATGCCTCTCAAGAGATTTTTTTCTTATTAATTACTTATCTTTATGTTTATTTGCTTTAGCACGTTCATTTGCATTCAGAATCATTTTACGTAAACGAATTGACTCTGGAGTGATTTCACAGTACTCATCGTCTCCTAAATAGTTCATTGACTCTTCTAATGTTAAGTGCTTCGGCTCTTTAATTACATTAGTACGATCTTTGTTTGCAGAACGTACGTTAGTTTGTTGTTTCGCACGTGTTAGGTTGATTGCTAGGTCTGTATCGTGGTTGTTTTCCCCAACGATCATTCCTTCATAAATTTCCGTACCAGGTTCTACAAAAATTGTTCCACGGTCTTCTAAGTTCATAATACTATAAGTGGTTGTTTTTCCATTATCTGTTGAGACTAACGAACCGTTTCGACGACTTGTTATTTCCCCTGGAACAGCTGGTAAATATTTACTAAATGAATGGTTCATTATTCCATATCCGTGAGTTGCTGATAAGAATTCTGTTGTAAAACCAATCAATCCACGAGATGGTGCTTCGAAAAACAGACGTACTTGTCCGTTTCCTGTATGCTCCATTTCTTTCATAACAGCTTTACGCTGGCTTAAGCGTTCAATGACTCCACCCATGTATTCTTCAGGTGTATCAATTTGAACATCCTCAAATGGTTCACACATAACGCCATCAATTTCTCTGTAAATAACTTTTGGCTTTGATACTTGAAGTTCGAAACCTTCACGACGCATATTTTCAATTAAAATAGATAAGTGCAACTCGCCTCGACCAGAAACAACCCATGCATCCGGTGATTCAGTCGGCTCTACTCTTAGTGAGACATCTGTTTGTAATTGTGTCTGTAAGCGTTCATTAATCTTACTTGATGTCACGTGGTCTCCTTCTCGACCGGCAAACGGTGAGTTGTTGACTTGGAAA
>CAYROB010000021.1:0-6709 GCA_964425775.1 uncultured Carnobacteriaceae bacterium | reverse complement strand
ATCTGTAAGGTTGGCTCATCAATGTGGAGCGCTGGTAATGGTTCTAAATGGTCAGGTGATGTTACTGTTTCACCGATAAAGATATCTTCAAAACCTGATACTGCAACAATATCTCCAGCTTGAGCTGACTCGATTTCACGTCTTTCTAATCCAAAGAAACCAAATAATTTGGTTACACGGAAATCTTTTGTTGTACCATCTGATTTATTTAATGTAACACTGTCACCAACAGCAATTTGACCTCGGAAAATTCGACCAATTCCAATTCGACCAACATAATTATTATAATCAAGTAGTGAGACCTGGAATTGTAGTGGCTCATCGCTGTTATCTACTGGTGCTGGAATTTCTTTCAACACCGTTTCAAATACAGGGTCCATTGTTTCTTCTTGGTCTTCTGGATTGTCAGAATAGCTGCTTGTTCCATTAATTGCTGATGCATAAACAACCGGGAATTCTAATTGGCTATCATCTGCATCAAGTTCAATGAATAAATCCAAGACTTGGTCGACAACTTTTTGTGGATCAGCGGCTGGTTTATCTATTTTGTTCACAACAACCATTGGCTGTAAGTTTTGTTCAAGTGCTTTTTGTAATACAAAGCGTGTTTGAGGCATTGGTCCTTCAAATGCATCAACCACTAAAACAACTCCATCTACCATTTTCATGATTCGCTCGACTTCTCCACCAAAATCCGCGTGACCTGGAGTATCTAATATATTAATAACTGTGTCTTTATAACGTACTGCAGTGTTTTTGGATAGTATAGTAATGCCGCGTTCTCTTTCAATATCATCTGAGTCCATTGCGCGGTCTACCATTTGCGTGTGAGAATCGGTTGTTGTAGATTGGGCTAGTAGTTGGTCAACCAATGTTGTTTTACCATGGTCAACGTGGGCAATAATTGCAATATTTCTTACATTTTCTCTTAACTTCATTTTTAAAATCTCCTCAATTGATTACACTTAATAAGCACTCAAAAAAATACTAACGTAGTTTAACAGTATTCTTTTGATAACACAATCTTTCTCTAAATAAAATTATAATAAGGACTTGATTTCCTTTTCAACAGCTGGTGTCGCCATAATTATCGGTGCAGGTTCAAAAATATTTACTGCAGAACTATCCAATCGTGTTACTGTTCCACCGTTCTCTTGAACCATCATCATTCCGGCTGCTAAATCCCAAGCCTTTAAGCCATAAGATAAATAAGCAACAGTACTTCCTTTTATTAATTCAACAGCCTCTAAAGCTGCTGACCCGATTGCACGCACACCCATTGCTCGTTTAGTAATTTTAGCATTAAATCCAACTTGTTTATCTGATATATACATACTATTTGATGCAAATAATCCGTCAGACAAAGTTAAATCTTCCAATTTTGGTAATAATTGATCGCCACAATAGACACCTTCGTCTTTTATTGACCAATACAATTTGTCTTTCATCACATCGAGTATATAAGCTTGTTGTCCTATATTCTTCTCATAAACAGCCAACATAATTGCAAAGTTTTCATTCTGCAGGACAAAATTTAACGTACCATCGATTGGATCTAAAAACCATACTGTGTCTTCTTCCATATTGATTGTATCTACATCATCGCCAAACCCTTCTTCACTTACAATTTTGTCATTTGGAAAATGTTTATGAATTTTCTTAACAAAATCTTCTTCAATTTGACGGTCCATATACGTAACCAAATCATTGGCTCTTGTTTTGGTTTCAACCTCTAAATCCGATTTTAGTGCTTCTTTTATATCTTTTGCTGCTTCTGCCAGCCATTCTTTAATTAACTCATCTCTTGTATGATTTATAGACATCTTACCAACCCTTTCGTTCTATCTTAAAATATATTCATTCTTTTAAATATAGCATAATTTCAAGAGTATGTAAAAGCTAAGAATCTCTATCTTCCACACAAAAGAGTCAAAAGCAGGCACAAAATCATGTACCGCTTTTGACTCTTTAAAATTATACTTTGTTTTAATTACGAATTACATATGGATTGGTAGACCTAATGCAGCTTCTGCAGCATCCATCACTGACTCTGAAAGTGTTGGGTGAGCATGAATAGTTAATGCAATATCTTCTGCATTCATTCCACTCTCAACTGCTATACTTAATTCAGCAATAAATTCTGAAGCATTGACACCAACAACTTGTGCTCCAACAATGACGTTGTCTTCTTTTGTTGTGACTAAGCGTACGAATCCTTCGCCTTCATCCATTGAAAGTGCACGACCATTTCCACTTAATGGGAATTTAGTTGCTTTAACAGTTAGCCCGGCTTCTTTTGCAGAATCGACTGTGTGACCAACAGATGCAACTTCTGGGTTTGAGAAAGATACAGCTGGCATTGCACGATAGTCAACCGCAACTTTCTTACCTGAAATTGCTTCAGCTGCGATTTTTCCTTCATAAGAAGCTTTATGTGCTAAGGCATATCCTGGTACAATATCACCAATTGCAAAGATACTGTCAGCACTTACACTTCGACCTTGATTATCGACCTTTACTAAGCCTCTTTCATCAAGTTCTACTCCAGCAATGTCAAGACCCATATCATCTGTATTTGGACGGCGACCGACTGTTACTAAAACATATTCTGCTTCAACAGTATGCTCTTTCCCATCCAGTTCATAAGTTACTTTCACACCATCTTCAGACTCTTCGACACCTTTAGCCATTGCGTTTGTCACAATATTGGCGCCTTTTTCTTTAAAGTTATTCTCAACAAAACGAACCATATCTTTGTCAAAATTATTGAGAATAGACTCTTCGCCTTCTAAAATCGTTATGTCAGAACCAAGGGCGGCATAAGCTCCTGCTAATTCAGTTCCAATATACCCTCCACCAATAATAACAAGTGATTTAGGGATTTCTTTTAAATCTAAAGCGCCGGTTGAATCTAAGACACGGTCGCTCCATTTAAATGTTGGTAATTCGATTGGACGTGAACCAGTCGCAATAATCGCATTGTTGAATGAATACGACTGCGCACTATTTTCTTGGATGACACGTAAATTATGTGTATCGACGAAAAATGCTTCACCTTCTAAAATTTCTACTTTGTTTTTCTTGAGTAGGTATTCAACACCTGAAGTTAGTTTGTTGACCACTTCATTATTTTTCCAATCTTGTGTTTTAGCAAAATCAATTTCGACATCTTTAGTCGTAATACCAAAAACATCTGATTCTTTGGCCTGTGTAAATCTTTCTCCAGCTGTAATTAACGCTTTCGAAGGAATACACCCGACGTTTAAACAAACGCCTCCAATAAATTCACGCTCTACGATTGCTACTTTCTGACCCATTTGTGCCGCACGGATCGCAGCGACATATCCTCCTGGACCTGATCCAATAACAACTGTATCTAATTCAATTGACATATCTCCTACAACCATTAAAAATCACCTTAACCTTTCATCAATAGTAATTCAGGGTCTGCTAATAAAGTCTTCAAGTAATTCATTGCTTGCTGTGCGACAGCACCATCAATAATACGGTGGTCAACAACAAGTGATAAATCTAATACTCGAGCGACTTCAATTTCACCGTCTGCGTTTACTATTGGCTTAGGTGCAATACGTCCTACACCAACAATAGCTGACTCAGGGTGATTGATAATTGGTGTAAAGTGACTTCCGCCAACTGAACCAATATTTGAAATAGTAATTGAACCATCCGACATGTCTGCTGAACTTAACTTGCTGTCATGTGCTTTTCCAGCTAATTCAATAATCTCATCTGCAACTTCGAACATTGACTTTGTATCAGCATCTTGAATTACTGGTACATATAGTCCATTCGCAGTATCGGTTGCAATACCAACATTATGGTAGTGTTTGTAGACAATTTCATTTGTAGTATCATCTAATGATGCATTAAAGACTGGGAATTCTTTCATCATTGCAATCACTGCTTTAACAACATATGGTAAGAATGTTAGTTTTGTGTCTTGTTCTGCAGCAATTCCTTTGTACTTATTACGGTGATCCCATAACGCATCTACATTAATCTCATCAAATAAAGCAAATGATGGAATAACAGTTGAACTCTTGACCATTGCGTTTGCAATTGCACGACGAGTCATTGATAATGTTTCGCGTGTTTCTTCATCTGGTCGACCTGATTTGTAAGGTGCTAATTCAATTCCATCGACAACTTTACTTTCTCCTGCTGGTGCTTTTGCTACTGGTTTTTCTGCTGCTGGTGTTGTTGGTGTTACGACTGTTTCTTCAACGGCTGCTACTCCACCACCAGATACAAACGCATCAATATCTTCTTTGACTACGCGTCCTGATTTACCAGTTGGTGTAACTAAGCTAATATCTACATCATTTTCACGTGCATACTGGCGAACTGAAGGCATTGCTAAGACTAATTTGTTCGGATCAGCTGTTGCTACGACACTTGCATCTGTTGTTGCTGTTTTTTCTGCAACTGTTTCTGCTGGTGCGGCTGGCGCTGGTGCTGCAACACTTGAGCCATCGTTAATTGTCATGATAGCATCGCCAACATTTACAATTGATCCTGCTTCAAATAAGATACTTTCGACTGTACCTGAAACTGGAGCAGCTAATTCATCAACTGACTTATCATTTTGAATTTCAGCAACTGAATCGCCTTCTTCTACTTTGTCACCTACAGCAACTAACCAATCTACAATTTCACCCTCTGCCATTCCTTCACCAACATCTGGAAACTCAAATGTATACGCTGCACTTGCTGGTGCGGCAGCTGGTTCTTGGGCTGGTGATGCTGGTGTTGATTCTGCTACTGGCGCTTCTGCTGCCGGTGCTGCTGGTGCTTCGGCTTCGTCCGCTGAACCATCATCGATCGTCATAATTGCCTCGCCAACATTCACTATTGACCCTGCATCAAATAATAATTCTTGGATTGTACCTGACACTGGTGCTGCTAACTCTTCGACAGACTTGTCATTTTGAATCTCAGCTACCGAGTCACCTTCCTCAACCTTATCGCCTACAGCGACTAACCAATCTACAATTTCACCTTCTGCCATTCCTTCTCCGACATCAGGAAACTTAAATGTAAAAGCCATGTATTATTCGTCCCTTCTCTAAGTAAATTCATCTATCTATATCAGTAAAAGTAATTAGAGAGATACTTTGACATACCTCTCAAACTACTATTCATTTATTTTCTAATTAAAAGTCATTTGTTTCTTTAATCGCTGCTTTAATATCTGCTGCATTTGGTAACCATTCATTCTCCATTTGCGCAAATGGATAAATTGTATCCGGTGCGGCTACAAATGAAATTGGTGCCTTTAATGAAAGGATTGCACGTTGTGAAACTTCTGAGATTACGTTGTTACCTACTCCAGCCATACGTTGTGCTTCTTGTACAAAGACCATACGACCTGTTTTTTCAACAGAGGCGATAATTGTTTCATAATCCACCGGTGCAACAGTTCGTAAGTCAATTACTTCCACTGAAATACCTTCTTGTGCTAGTTCTTCTGCTGCTTTCAGTGCTTCACGAACCATGTATCCGTAAGCTACAACCGTAACATCTGAACCTTCTTGAGCAACATTTGCTTTTCCTAGTTCAATTTCATATTGTTCTTCCGGTACTTCTTGACGGAATGAACGATATAATTTCATATGTTCTAAGAATACTACAGGATCATTATCTCGGAGAGCTGCTGTTAATAATCCTTTCGCATCGTATGGATTCGATGGAATGACTACTTTCAGACCAGGTGTTTGAGCCATCAGTCCTTCTAAACTATCTGCGTGCATTTCTGGAGTTTTTACTCCTCCACCAAATGGTGAACGAATAACGACAGGCATATCTAATGTACCACCCATACGGAAACGCTGACGAGCAATTTGTCCAACAACTGAATCCATTACTTCAAAAACGAATCCAAAGAATTGGATTTCAGCAACTGGTCGGAAACCTTGTACAGCTAAACCAAATGCCATACCTCCGATTGCTGATTCTGCTAATGGCGTATCATTTACTCGTTTATCACCATATTTTGCATTTAAACCTTCTGTGGCACGGAAAACACCTCCGTTTACACCGACATCCTCACCAAAAACCAAAATCTTTTCATCTTTTTCCATCTCTTGGTCTAAGGCTTGAGTAATTGCTGCAACCATAGTTAAGTCTTGAGTCATGATTATTTACTCTCCTTTGCTTCATACTTTTCAATTTGTTCTTGAATGTTTTGACCAGGGTTTGAATACATCCATTTCAAGCTATCTGAAACAGTCATTTTCTCTACTCGATCTGCTTCCTTCGCTGCTTCTTGTACTTCTTCAGTTACTTTCTCAATTAGTTCATCTTCTTGTTCTTTCGTCCATAAACCTTTTTCTTCTAAATAGGCTCTGAAGCGAATAAGCGGGTCTCTTTGCTCCCAGTAATCAAATGATTCATCTGTTCTGTATCGTGTTGGATCATCTCCAGATGTTGAGTGTGGACCGAAACGTGAAGTAATTGTTTCAATAAGTACAGGTCCATTTCCAGCTACAGCCCAGTCACGCGCTGCTTTTGTAACCGCGTAAACTGCTAGTGGATCCATTCCATCAACTTGGATAGAAGGAATACCTGCTGATACACCTTTTTGAGCTAAGGTTTCACCGGCTGTTTGTTTTTCACGTGGTGTAGAAATTGCATATCCATTGTTTTGAATAACAAAGATAACTGGTGCTTTGTAACGTCCAGCAAAGTT